>NZ_JAAHIE010001077.1:0-1779 GCF_010671945.1 Moorena sp. SIO4E2 | reverse complement strand
TGCTGATGAGCTTCTGTAATTGATAATGTTAGCTCTGGTTGCAGCAGATTACGGGCTAAATCATGTAACAGGTCATGGAGGCGATAGTTAGTTTTTTGTGTACTAGAGACACCAGGTAGTAATAACGCTTTTTGTCGTAAGTATCGTAAAGTCTTTTTGGCTTTAAATGAATTACAGTTCCATAACGTTGTCGCCATGGTTTCAGTAATGGTGACATCCTCCGGCAGTACCCCTAACCAAGCAAATTTCTTCAATCTCTCGGCGGATAATCGCTTTAAACTCAGATTAAACGAAGCCACTAGACTGTAGTTTTTGCGCTTAGCGTCACTTGGCTCTTCCTCTGCCTCTAATCTATCCAAGGCTTCTAAATCAGCAATTTCTGCTTGTAACTCACTCAGTAACTCCTGCCAAGAGAATCCATCCCTAACTTGGGCAGCAGCTAATTCTAAAGCTAGGGGTAAGTAGCCGACAGTTTTGGCTAAGGTTTTAGCATAGTCGAGTTCTTGATTAGTTAACTCATTGTTGAAACAACCGGTTAATAACTCCAAGGATTGATTTAGAGTCATCACATCTAAATCATAGCGAATCGCACCTTTAACCGGAGCTTCTCTGGTTGTCACTAAAACCCGACAGCCACCTCCTGCTACTCGAAAGGGGTCAACATGCTCAGGATGCCAAACATCATCCACCACTAGCAACGCTTTTTTATCGGATAATAGTGTTCTTAGTTGTAAAGAAGCGCTATCAATATTAATCGGTTTAAAGTCATAATCTCCTAATGCCTGTATCCACGTACTTAGAAACGATAAGATATCAGGTTGCTGACCTAAAGTTGCCCAAAAAATACCATCAGGAAAATCGGATTGAATGTCTGGATCATGGGCTAAGGCTGCAGCTAAGGTGGATTTCCCAATTCCTCCTAAGCCATAGATCGCACTAACCACTAAAGTGCCAACTCTAGCGGTTTCTTGGGATAAAAGAATTTGTTTTAGTCGTTGGCTTACTTCCGGGCGTTCGACATAATACCGAGGTAGTGGGGGTGCTTGATTTGGTCGAGTTTGGTTAACCTTCCTCCAAGGCGACTTCACTCAAGTATTATTATAATTAATAGTTTGGTCGCCTTTAATAATATTTTGGCTTCCTCCAATATTAGTATTATCTTTATTAATACTCTTCCCTTGGACGAAGTTACCCTGGTTATCTACTTTCTCAATGTTGTAATTGTCACGCTTAGCTTGGTGGAATTCCAAAGCTTTGGTAATCTTTTCAATAATTTCCTCTAAGTTAGGCAAAGTTTCAGCATCAACCGTAGTCACCAAACGCTCCATACTTTGGGCAACTTCCGGATTTTGCTTTGCTGCTGCTTCTACTTCCAATACCACCTTGGCATAATCAAGTGCTTGCTCTGGAGCTTGCTCGATCGCCATTACTGTATCTGGAGACTGGTTTCTCAGGGATTCCACAAACTGGCTAGTCTGGTCCCAGACAACTTGCCCGACATTTTCCCCAGTTTTTTCTAGGGCTTTCGTGGCGAGCACAGTAGAAATAGCGACAACGGCAGCAGCTAATGGTTCCATTTTTGAAGGAGATTATTCAGAGTCTTGGTTTATTATAGTATTTTTAAATTGGGTGAGTTAGTTAGTAGTTAGTAGGGTGGGCAGTGCCTACTAATGCTATCGCCAGATGCTCTTATCTATCTTTGGCACTGCCCACCCTACATCAATATTCTATTGTGATTAATTCTTTGGTGGGCAGTGCCTACTAATGCTATCGCCAGAT
>NZ_JAAHIE010001076.1:0-1785 GCF_010671945.1 Moorena sp. SIO4E2 | reverse complement strand
CAGCTAACCTTAAAATCAGAAATAGTCTCAATCCATACCCGTGCTCCACAATTTAGGGGATCATCTGGGCGATACATCACCCGACAAGGGCCATTCACTTCGACCGTATGACCATAAATATTTTTAGCGCCGCGTTTTACGGTAATCACGGGATTGCGATCGCCACTGTTGTGATTTTGGCGAATCACTTTCTGATTAACGTGGATCACAGCTTTAGTGTACTGTGTAAGCTTTGACCAATTCCGCTTCGGTCCACGAGTACCAGGGGTGACCACTGGCATACCGTCAAATAAGGGAATCACCCAAGTTCTACCCACTTTATAAGCTCCTTTGACTCTGCCCTTGCTCAACAGGAAACGGACGCGAGTGGCAGAGACACCTAGTAATTTAGCAGCTTGTGCGGTAGAAATCATCATGGCCGAAAAACCATTGCTTTAACGATATTGTTATTTTAACAGGATTTTTGAAAAGATGCAAAGGGTTATGGGGGTTTAACACGTTGTAAGGGTGGAAGTTTAGAAAAACTATTGCATTACTGCTAGGGGTGATGTGGGTGATGTGGATGGTTTTAAAAAACTATTGCACTGTCGCAATTAAGTTTTAAGTCTTGATTAGTGCTGTTGAGTTTTTTAGTAAGTTTGAAGTACATCTAAATATTCTTCCCTGTTCTCTGTTCCCTGTTCCCTGTTCCCTGTTCCCTGCTAACTGATAGCTGATAGCTGACAGCTGACAGCTGACAGCTGATAGCTAAATACTTAAAAAAAAATTCGGTCAAGTTCTGGTTAATTCCAATCCTTGACCGAATTATTTCTTGTAATAGTCAAGAGCCCTATGATCCTTGACTATATGTTCACCAAATCAACAACATACCAACTTAGGTTTAATACTTTAGACTTCGTACTTTCTCCTGAGTTTTGACCTGTCGCCAGCGATGCAGAGGTGCGACCCGTGGCGAATTTAATTCGCCAACGGAAAGCGCACCTAAGCGGTCTTGGGGGTTTCCCCCATGAGCGACTGCATCAAGAGAGGGATTGGCATCCCTGGCAATTTGCTATCTTAATCTACCAACAGATATCGAATCAATATACTGATCACCTCACCAGGATTTCCGGTAGGTTGAGGAGTGCTCCACTCATGAACTTGTGCGTAGCCACGGCTATAAAGATTATAGATTGTGACCCGCACGGTTTTGGGAGAACCGATCAATATATGTTTGATTTGCTCCCGTCCTGGCTGCCCTTGGCCAGATAATTCCGGGAAACTAGGATTGTTGGGATTATACTCAAAATTTGGGAGAAAGTTTTCGATGTCCATAATTAAAGTTGTTGTTGTATTACTTAACAACTTTATCTTATAAACTATTATTATTGGCATTGTCAAGTAATTTAAAAAATTTTTTTTTTGAACTTTTTTTTATGGAGGGGGTATAACGGTAATTTTTTTGATGATTTTTTTGTTAATTGAAAAAAAGCGATCGCGTAGCGTGACCTTCGCTCAATCTCTTAGCTGCAAAAGTATATTGGAGCTGCTATGCCATCACTTATCGGTTAGTTTAGAGCATCAATTTTATGAAATTAATACCGTAATACTGGGATAGCATTTAAGTTTAGAGTTTAATTCTGGGATAGCATTTAATTTGATAGAATAATTATGTGTTCGCGTAGCTTATCTTTCAGAGCATCGAACTTTCCAGATCGATTTCCGGGCTCCCCCCTTAGCTAAGGGGGGCTGGGGGGGATCGAGCTAGTAAATGCGATAGAAAGTTCGATGCTCTGAAAGATAAGC
>NZ_JAAHIE010001075.1:0-1786 GCF_010671945.1 Moorena sp. SIO4E2 | reverse complement strand
CCTAACTCCGCTCCTTCGCATCCTCGCCCCTCTCACCATCACGGCTACTAAGAAACAAAAGTCTACTAAGATTGAATAGGGGTTAAATCATATCCGAGTTTTTGCGCCTGCTTGTGAAGCAGGTGTAACCGGTATTTCTCCCGCTTGACTTCGTAATCATCTAAAAGCTGTGGCTGATATGGGGTTTTGCTCTTTAACAAAGCGTAAATAATTCTTGCCAATTTATGAGCGGTGGCTGTGATGGCAACCTGTGGCCCATGTTTTCGTTTTATTCGTCGATAGAAGCGCCCAATTGGCCCATCACTACGATAAACCGATTGAGCCGCCATACGAAGAGCTTGAGTAGCTCGATTGGTCACTTTAGAAGTTCCTCGTTTAATAACTTTTCCACCTGTTATTTGATTGTTAGGAGCGAGACCCAGCCAGCGAGCAAACTTTGCAGCTGTTGGCCAAACGGACATATCCAAACCAATTTCAGAAATGACGGTTTGTACCGTTAGAGTAGAGACACCTTCAATCGCGGTTAGATCAACACCACAAAGCTGATAGAGATCGGACTGTAAATCAAAATGAGGCTGGTTACCCACTTTATTATGCTTCTTAGCTGCAGGTAAAGCAGGTAAATCTTGATGGAACTCTGGGTGTAAAATTGCATATCGGGATTCAATTTTTATGTCACAATCAACGATTTTTTGTGTGTAAAAATCATAAAGCTCAACAGCCTGTTTCAACGCAAAGAGATGATCGTCTCGAAAATTTCCTTCTAAAGCTTTGGCAATTTCTTCCTCAGAAAGCCGACAACGACCATCTCGAAATGTTGCCAATTGACGGCTATTTTTCTCTCCGTCGATGATCGCACGAATAATTGACATACCAGTTTTGCCAGTCACATCAGATACGGCCCGATCCAGTCTTACATTCATTTGCTGTAGGGCTTTATGCATATGCTGAATATGACGACTACGAGACTCTATCAGCATTGCTCTTTGACGGACAAGTGAACGGAGTTGAACCATTTCTTCTTTTGGGCGAAATGAGCCCTGTAACAACCCATAAGTATGAAGTTGTTGGAGCCATTGACAATCGAGCACATCTGTCTTTTTGCCCGGAACATTTTTTATATGCTTTGCATTGACCAAACAAACGTCAAATCCTTGTTCTGAAAGATGCTCGTAGAGAGGAATCCAAAGAACACCGGTTGATTCAATTGCAACGGTGTCAACATCACATTCTTTCAGCCAACGGCTAACCTCAAATAAATCTTGAGTATATGTGCCAAAATTGCGTACCGTTTGAGCATCTCGATCTTCAGGTACACAGACATAAATCTCATCAGCACCAATATCAATTCCAGCTGCGTTAAGATTCAGCTTTTTTAGGCTCTCTAGCTTTACAATTTTACGTTTTTGGGTCTTCTTTTTGGTTTTTCTTGGCATTGTCATTCACTCACTTCCATACAGACCCAATTGAGAGATTACTCGAAACTCTACTAAACGAGGTCACAGCCATCAATCTTAAGTGCTCGCTCAATTGGAACCTTGCTTTTCATCGGGTTTTTATACACCAGTGCCCTGTCGGTCTTAACTGTCTGTACTTGCGAGCGATTTTAACTTGTTTCTTTCATCTAAAGTGGAGACATCGTCTCCTTTGTATTGCTTTTCAGTAAAAAGTTGTGGAGACCCAAAATAAGTTAAATCAGATCATATAATTTGGAGAGATTATCTGTTTTACTGAGACGCACTGCTCGCACCATACAAAATGTGTCACCCCCGAACAGTTGCAGGTA
>NZ_JAAHIE010001074.1:0-1786 GCF_010671945.1 Moorena sp. SIO4E2 | reverse complement strand
GAATTTTAGTTCTAGTCATTGTATCAATACAAACGTGCTTGGTAATTGCCTTAGCCAGTAACTGTTGCGATGACGAAGCTTTAACAACCTGATAAGCAATTTCAAACTTACTTTCATTCAACTGCTCAGGCATCACATGAATTAGCAGTGGATCCCCACAAAACATAGGACCCAAAAAGTCCACACTGGCATGAACAATCGGAATTGCCACAGCTGCCTTAGTGAAAAAAGACTTAAGATTAATGCCCGATGCATCTAGAGAGGCTTCATAGGCTTCATGGCAGATAGATAAAACATTAGCAAAATAGACCACACCAGCGGCATCGGTATCTGAAAACCGAACAGTGCGATTATAAGTAAAAGAGATCATACCATTTCAGTTATCAGCTATCAGCTATCAGCTATCAGCTATCAGCTAATGCGCACGCTACGCGAACAGCTAATTCGCTACGCGCACGCTACGCGAACAGCTATCAGCTGAATGCTTACAAAGTTTCTGCCCATAGCGTAACCTCCTTGAGGTGCTATTGAATAAAATAAGCTGACGGCTGACGGCTGACGGCTGAATGCTTACACAACTAACAATTAACAATTAACATGAATGGGATTAAAAAAAACTACCAAGCAGCAGTATATCTCAACACTGACCTCCAGGGGTCAGGATTCCCAATTCTCTGCCTTCACGGTCATCCCGGCTCAAGTCAGTGCGTTTCGGTTTTTACCCAACATCTATCCCAGAGGTTCTGGACTATCAGCCCTGATTTGCGAGGATATGGTAGAAGTCCAGCTGATCGGGATTTTCAGATGACCGACCACTTGATTGACTTGGAATCCCTGCTCGACTACTACCACATTGACCGCTGTTTGATACTAGGTTGGTCTTTAGGGGGAATTTTAGCCATGGAGCTTGCTCTGACGCTACCTCAGAGAGTCACAGGTTTAATTTTAATCGCCACAGCCGCTCGACCCTGGGGTAATCATCCCCCCATTAGTTGGCAGGATAATCTCTATACCGGGATCGCTTCTGCCTTAAATTGGTTACAACCAGGATGGCAGTGGAATATTGACACATTTGGTAAGCGATCGCTTTTTCGGTACCTGATCCAACAACACACTACCAGCGCCTACCAGTATATTGCCAACCACGCCATATCAGCCTATTTACAGACCTCCCAAGCCGCTACACAAGCACTCAACACTGCCATTAGGGCTGGGTATAACCGTTTGCCAGACTTAAACCAGATTGAATGTCCCTCCCTGGTCTTAGCAGGAGCTGCTGATCGCCATATTACCGCAGCATCAAGTCGAGAAACCGCTAAACATCTTAAAGATAGCCAATGGCAATGCTATGACAATACTGCTCACTTGTTTCCTTGGGAAATTCCGGATCAGGTGTTAAAAGATATCGACAGCTGGATTAGCAATAATCCCCAAGTTGTGAGGTGATGTAGAATGTAGAATTTAGAATTTAGAATGCAGAATTAATAATTTATAATTTAAAATGTAGAATTAATAATTTATAATTTAAAATGTAGAATTTAGAATTAATTCAAAGCTGATAGCTGTTGGCGTAGCCTGCCCGTAGCGCATATTATGACAATTATTAATTCTTAATTGAAAGCTGAAAGCTGATAGCTGATAGCTGATAGCTTACAATTCTCAATTCTCAATTCTCAATTCTCAATTCTCAATTCTCAATTCTCAATTCTCAATTCTCAATTCTCAATTCTCAATTCTCAATTCTCAATTCTCAATTCTCAATTCTCAATTCTCAATTCTCAATTCT
>NZ_JAAHIE010001073.1:0-1792 GCF_010671945.1 Moorena sp. SIO4E2 | reverse complement strand
TCTTTGTACAAAGATGGCCTTCCTTTGATGAAACGACTAATTCAAGCTCGTTGCTCTATTACTGCTCCTCCTACTCTTCCGATACCTCTCTAAACCTGACCAAACGTCTTTCCAAAAGAGCCACACCCAAATAATTTTGCGCTTCTGATAACCATGTACCTAATTTGAATAGCCCATCTAACCAATCATTTGTTTCATCAAAAATTTGGCGAATTTTTTCTTTCAATTCGTGCATAGTTTTAAGGCTTGGAGAAACTTCTTTCACTTGAGCTAGTTTCTGACTTTGTTTTTTCGTCAAATCTTTTTCATTTTTCAAAAGGGCCTATTTACTTTTTTTAAGTTTCTCTAAACTCTGTTTATGATTTTCTTTATCTGACTTGGTTTTAGCGTTTTTTAGTAAAGTTGTTAATTGAGTTTTTTCGAGTTTTCTTTGTGAGTCTAGTTCTTGATTTATTTGTACCATTACATGAAATCTGTCGGCTACAACTTGAGCATTGGGCATTAATTCTAAAACTAAGCTTTTGTATCCTTGCCATAAATCAATACTAACCTCTTCTATCTTATCTAAGACCTCTCTACCCCATTTAATCAAAAAATTTTTGATTTCTAATTGTGTTCTTCCTTCTAATATTTGAATTAATACTGACTTCTCTAAATCTATTAATACTGCACAATAATTGCCTTTACCTTTAACCAGAGCTATTTCATCAATTCCTAGCTTTTTCAAATTTTTAGGTGGAGATTTGGGCAAGTCTGACCTGGCATCTTTTAACATTCTTTCTATTTATTCTGTTGTCACTAATCCTTTTTGGGCTACACTTCTTATATCACTTCTTAAAACTTCTTTTAGGGTTGTCTCAGCCAACCTTTTAGTATATTTTCTTCTTTTCCTGACGAAATCTAACTTTTCACTGAACGGTTTTTTACATTTTTGACATTTAAACTGTCGTCTATTTATTTCCAAAAATACTGGGGACTCTCCCCAAGGCAAATCTTTAATTATATATCGATGATTTTGATGTAATTTATAACTTTTTGTCCCACACTGAGTACAGATGCTTTCATTACTGATTGACTCAATCTGTAAAATTATTCCAATCCCTTTGTGCTGGTGACGCGAACCAACTTTTACCCCTTTTATATCCAGAAGTTCTGTCAGCACTTTAATTTCCTTTTGTGATTTCATAATAACAAATATATCTTCAAGTTACTTCCCTGATAGTTCTAGTTAATAATAGCTCATCTTTATAATTTAAATAAAGCTACATTTTGGGCTATAATTTGATGCATTTTTTTTAGTGTATTAACGACTTAAATTATTAGTTTAGCATACTAGGTACTGAAGAACCAAACTTATTGATTAAGAATTCGCGCAAAAATAACTTTCCCTATTTAGACGTTGATTGAGGCAGGATAGCATAGTTCCATTCTCCATGAAAAAATTCTCGCACAATCTGCACCTCATTAAAGTCTTTTTCCCTAACTTTTATGCCAGTTTTATAGTCATTTTTGTCCAATTCAGCTTGGATATTAAGTCCGGCATTAGTCGTAGTATGACTAATTAAATTTACGACAACTTATTGACTTGTTAAAGGTCTACCTCTCCACTTTTTTGTTATGTGACAAAACCTTCGATGTTCAATTTTATTCCATTTGCTTGTCCCTGGAGGCAAATGGGATACTTTGATGGTCAATCCGATTTCCGTCGCTAATTTTTGTAACTCACTTTTCCCTAATCTAATTCGATAGCCATTACTGCCACCAGAGTCAGCTGTTATCAGTATTTCTTTAG
>NZ_JAAHIE010001072.1:0-1796 GCF_010671945.1 Moorena sp. SIO4E2 | reverse complement strand
CCGATACTTTTTGGCTACTAAAGTCTACCAAAGCAGACCTTAGCTCACCAATGCAAGCTGATTACTCAGCCAGGGTGTATCTACCAAAGCTCTTAGGAATATCCCGCGAGCGCCATTGATGTCGCGTTCGCGAAGCGTGACCAAAGGTCAATCCATTACTCGGCCATCAATCAAAGACCTAATAGTCTTACTGCCTCCGATGTTAACTATTTCTCCAGTCCAGCTAACTGTCTTACTCGTATAGGCTTCACAAACATCCACTACTATTTTGCCGGTTTCCGAAGCTTTATGCTTTAAAAACTCTTTAAACCTAAAATGGGAAAATGTGAGCAAATTCCGTACAGTTTTTGACCGGATTTTTCTTTTTCCTTTTTTTGACATTTCAGACGTCTCAAAAGTTGGAAGTAATATCACATCAAAGTGGTCAACTAAGAATCGAGCAGCTTTGTGATGGAGTTCGTTTATTAGATTTTGAATTCTAATGATAATTCGCCTAGCAGCTTTCCTCATTCGTCGCTTCTGATTCCTAGACGCCTTGCTAATTTTTGACAGTAAATTATCAAGATGAGTACAAAGTCTCTGAATTCTGGAAAAATCTCCGTGACCAATCTTTCCTACAGAATTTTCGCTAAAAAACGTCAGAAATGTTCTAACACCGGGGTCTATCGCTACCACTCTACCTTGGTTATCGGCTTTCGTTTGAGTAGTTTGATGAGGGACTGTTAAATAGTAGTCCCCATTCGTGCTGGTTAATCGACAATCTCCCCTGTTATCAGGCAAAGATTCGGAAAAGGTTAAAGTCCCTAATTTTGTGTGATAAACCCCCTTCTCCGAGACCGCTGACTTTGGGATGTAGCAAGACTGAACAGGATTTTTTCGAGACCTAAACCTAACCCGATTAATTTGCCCAGTCTTTTTGTACTTTTTCTTGGATTCCCTGACAGCGGTGCAAGCATCCTTAATCCCTATGGATTTAATTTGATAAGGCACTGCTTTACACCACTCGGGAAGGTCATTTAATATCCCAGTTTTGATAGCTTTCCAATTAGCTTTTATTTCGCCATTTTGGAGTATCTTGACGGTTTTATTGAATACATAACGGGACACTCCAAACCATTTACGAATAATGGAACGTTGTTCAGCATTGAGGAATATCCGAATCTTTTTTGATTTTTGCCCCGTACTTTCGGAGTCCGTGAACCCGACAAGAGAAGACGTGAATGATTCAGAGAAGATCCGCTGTGAGTTCGGATCCTCGACAGCTTTCAGGCTGGTCGAGAACCAGGATTTTGCCACCGTTGAGCTCTGCCAGGTATTCAAACAGTTCAAACCCGAATCGAGTGAGTCTGTCTCTACAGGCAACAACAATAGTGAGCTGACATCCTTGCATAAGTCGTTCCAGTATGGTTCTAAGCCCTTTCCTTTTGTAGTTGAGTCCTGAACCGATATCCTTGATGATTTCCGCTTCTGGGAACATGGAATGCATGTATGCGACTTGCCTGGCGAGATCGTCAAATTGCTTGCTGCTACTGACTCGGCAGTAACAAATTGTGACTGGCTCGGGAGCTTTTCGTTTCCCCAAAGTGGCAAGACTAACTGTATCGAACATTCTGTACCCGCTTGGGGTTCGTTCGCATTTGATGATGCCATTGTCTGCATATTTCCTCAAAGTGGTTTGAGAGAGTCCCGTAAGTTCGACCGCCTTACGGAGTGGTACTAGTGTCATGTCTCTATTCTAACAATTATGAAAAGACTTTACTAGACTTTATGACACTTTGCATAACTGTCTACTAACC
>NZ_JAAHIE010001071.1:0-1798 GCF_010671945.1 Moorena sp. SIO4E2 | reverse complement strand
AACTACTAACTAACTCACCCAATTTAAAAATACTATAATAAACCAAGACTCTGAATAATCTCCTTCAAAAATGGAACCATTAGCTGCTGCCGTTGTCGCTATTTCTACTGTGCTCGCCACTAAAGCCCTAGAAAAAACTGGGGAAAATGTCGGGCAAGTTGTTTGGGACCAGACTAACCAGTTTGTAGAATCCCTGAGAAACCAGTCTCCAGATACAGTAATGGCTATCGAGCAAGCCCCAGAGCAAGCACTTGATTATGCCAAGGTGGCATTGGAGGTAGAAGCAGCAGCCAAGCAAAATCCGGAAGTTGCCCAAAGTATCGAGCGTTTAGTGACTACTGTTGATGCTGAAGCTTTGCCTAACTTAGAAGAAATTCTTGAAAAGATTACCAAAGCTTTGGAATCCCATCAGGCTATCCGTGAGAATTACAACCTTGAGAATGTGAAAAACTTTGCCAAAAGGGATATTAATCAAGGTAATACTAATATTGGAAGAGATAGTATTGGAAGAGATAGTATTGGAAGAGATAATATTGGAGGAGATAGTATTGGAAGAGACAAAATAACTAATAATTATAATTGACTGCAGTCGCCTGGGAGGCAGGTTAACCAAACTCGACCTAATCAAGCACCCCCACTACCTCCGTATTATGTCGAGCGCCCGGAAGTAAGCCAAGAACTAAAACAAAAGCTTTTATCCCAAGAAACTGCTAGAGCTGGCACCTTAGTGGTTAGTGCCATCTATGGCTTGGGAGGAATTGGGAAATCCACCTTAGCTGCAGCTTTAGCCCATGACGAGGAGGTTCAATCCCATTTTACCGATGGGATTTTTTGGGCAACTTTAGGTCAGCAACCTGATATCTTATCTTTTCTAAGTACGTGGATACAGGCATTAGGAGATTATGACTTCAAACCGATTAATATTGATAGCGCTTCTTTACAACTAAGAACGTTATTATCCGATAAAAAAGCCTTGCTAGTGGTGGATGATGTTTGGCATCCTGACCATGTTGAACCCTTTCGAGTAGCAGGGGATCGCTGTCGGGTTTTAGTCACTACCAGAGAAGCTCCGGTTAAAGGTGCGATTCGCTATGATTTAGACGTGATGACTCTAAATCAATCCTTGGAGTTATTAACCGGTTGTTTCCACAACCAGTTAACTAATCAAGAACTCGACTATGCTGAAACCTTAGCCAAAACTGTCGGCTACTTACCCCTAGCTTTAGAATTAGCTGCTGCCCAAGTTAGGGATGGATTCTGTTGGGAAGAGTTACTGGATGAGTTACAAGCAGAAATTGCTAGTTTAGAAGCCTTGGATCGATGGGAAGCAGAAGAAGAACCAAGTGACGCTAAGCGCAAAAACTACAGTCTAGTCGCTTCGTTTAATCTCAGTTTAAAGCGATTATCTGCCGAGAGATTGAAACAATTTGCTTGGTTAGGGGTACTGCCGGAGGATGTCACTATTACTGAAACCATGGCCACAACGTTATGGAAATGTAATTCATTTCAAGCTAAAAAGACTTTACGATACTTACGACAAAAAGCGTTATTACTACCAGGAGTCTCTAGTACCCAAAAAACTAACTATCGCCTCCATGACCTGTTACATGATTTAGCCCGTAATCTGCTGCAACCAGAGCTAGGATTATCAATTACAGAAGCCCATCAGCAATTATTAGAACGTTATCAAACTAAGACCGAAAAGGGATTATGGCATACATTGCCCGATGATGGTTATATCTATAGCCACTTAACCTGGCACCTAGAGAAAGCTGAAAAGATAGATCAAATTCATCAA
>NZ_JAAHIE010001070.1:0-1801 GCF_010671945.1 Moorena sp. SIO4E2 | reverse complement strand
GATATCTATTTCTTACTATTACTCAGCAGCAGTAACTCAAAACGCTATTTAAACTATTTAAAAAATATCCTCATGGCTGGTGCCAGCTTGGCAAGCATCACCTATTTACTTGCCCATTCATGAAAAAGCGGAAAGGTAAAATGAAGATTTGGGAAAAATTTGATTTAGCGTTTGTATTTGAGATGTAAAATTTAACACGATAAATAAAGATATAATGTCAGGTGTACTTTGGGCTAAAAAGCGACATCATGAATAATATCAAGTCAGGTTGAATACCCATAATTAGAGGGAGGGTGGGAAGTGTGGGGAGGGTGGGAAGTGTGGGGAGGGTGGGGAGAGGGGGAGATAGGAACCCACCCCTAACCCCTCCCAGGAGCGGAATATCGGGAGATGGGGGAGATTTTTATTAAGGGTAATTGTCATAAAATTATATTAGCTTTCTATTGCCGAAGAGTGTTTTTGCATGCATTGAGATGCACCCCTTCTAAAATACTCAGCCCTGGTGCTAATGGTTTAGTAAATAGGAGCACTTCCTTTTGAAAATAAGCTTGATATTCATCATAGCATCTATGAATAATCTTTTTGACCCTTGGATAATCACTTTTTGCTAACTTAAGAATACCCGAATCATAACGGTAATGGTCAGAGTCAATTAAGATAAATAAATTAATCATTAAAACAATAACCATGCCAGTTCGTGACTACTATCATGATATTGTACGCAATGCCCTTCAAAAAGACGGTTGGACAATCACCCACGATCCCTATCGTTTAAAACTCACTAGAAAAAAGAATTTATATATTGACTTAGGGGCAGAACGACTCATTGCTGCGGAAAAAGGTGTCCAGAAAATTGCTGTTGAAATCAAAAGTTTCCGCAGTGCATCAGAAATGAAAGATTTAGAGGAAGCAGTGGGTCAATTTGTCTTGTATGAACACCTACTGGCACGCTACGAACCCGAAAGAAAACTCTATTTAGCTGTTCCAGAAGATGTGAGATCATCAGTGTTTGAAGAAGAAGCAGGACAAGTTTTAATCGAAGATAAAATAATTCGCATTTTTACCTTTGACGTCAATCAAGAGGAGCTTATTACATGGATACCTTAAACAAAACTAATCTAAAACAAGCCATTATCAAAGTCTTACAAGACTACGTTGAATTTTTAGGAAATGACCCCGAAAGCGACCTTCAATTAATCATTGACGAAAATAAAGATCACTATCTCCTCATGGAAATAGGTTGGCACAAAAATCAAAGAATTTACGGCAGTTTGATTCACATTGATATCATTAACGAAAAAATTTGGCTTCAACAAGACGGCACAGAAGAAGGAGTCGCCAACGAACTGGTAAAACTAGGCATTTCACCCCAACAAATTGTCCTTGCCTTTAAAACCTTAGAACGCCGTAAAATAACTGACTTTGCCGTTTCCTAATTCAAAACTAAGTACCTAGGCAAAATTGCTTACACATTGAAAGTCTTGCTAGGCAAGGCTTTCAGCACTACTTTAAGTTAATTTCCTTAGTTTTATTTAGACCAAAACATTATGATTGTGATGCTTTTATCCTAATTCAATTAAAAATAACTGCTATTACCACAATTGACTGGTCAAGGTATTAAAAACGCTAAATGTTCACCCTCCAATTGCTGCAAATTTTTGGTATTCCCTTGTAATCTCAATGTTCCTTTATCTAAGCAGGTGCACAAAATTAATTACACATTTTCCAAAACTCAAAGCCTTACGATGTAAGGGTTACAGAGATTGGTAGTAGGCAATTAATTTTGTTTAGGTGCTTAACA
>NZ_JAAHIE010000107.1:0-17877 GCF_010671945.1 Moorena sp. SIO4E2 | reverse complement strand
TAATTTTTAAAACGAGAAGTCCATACAGACTTGATTTAGCTAATTAAAATTATGGCTAATTAAATTAGCAAGCCCTAGTTAAAGTTAGTATGGTTTTTAATCAAAAAACTGCTTGATATTGGATTCAATTATAGCTCATATATAGACAGATTGATATCCTGTTCGTTTGACTAATGAGCATTGAAAGTTGTTCCTTAATTGTTAAGGGACAATTAACTATTAACTATTAACCGCAAAGGGATATCAATTAATTCAGTAATTCAAATTATATAGCGTAGCGCGTCGTTCAGGAGTGGTACAACTTAGATGAAGTTGAAAAACTAGAAGTCATAAGTCATAATTTTCAAACATTGGCTTAATTGAAACTATTAGATAATATAACGATTATTGTCCAAGAATGATTTAGAATTGCTAGAGTAGCATACCTTCAATAAATAATAAATTTAAGTTTAACCTCTTCTTTGACAAACCTTAACGTTTGTTGACTAAGATCAGCGCATACGAAGAGGAGTTAGATGTGTTTATCATTAAGATATTATTGGTTGCTTTAGTGCAGCTACTACTTGGGGATTTTCTTTCTACTTTTGTGTACCATGTCCCTGAGCACATTTTTGGTAAATTCCATGCCATAGTACACCATAGTAAGAATCGTAGCTTCATTCACTATGCTGTATTAACTAAGAACCCCCTGGTAATCCTTGATGGTTTCGCAGGTGCCTTTCCTTATTTGATGTTTGTGCCTTGGTTCTGGCAGATTTCTCCTCTAGGAACTATCTTGGGACTAGTCTTGGGTGAGCTTCATGTGATCTGGAGGCATGTTTCTGTGATGGAGTGGAAAACTCCCCAGACCCTAGAGCGCCTTTGCAACTTCTTGTGCATTACTACTCCAGAAAAGCATTGGCTTCATCATCAGGATGCAACAGTTGCTTATGGGGATATCTTCACATTTTACGACCAACCAGCACAAGCCTGGTATAGGTTTTTGATGTCAGTTAAGAAGAAATATAAGCTAAGTAGGGAGAAATCAAGTTAGGATGCTGGCTGTTGACTGTTTACTCTTAAGTATATGGTACGGTCAACCCTGGACGGTAAACAGTCAACGGTAAACCAAAACTATTTTGCCTACCCATTATCAAGAGCGTTTAATAGAGCTTTAGAAGCTACAGAACTTATAAACAATGCCTCTAATCCAAAAGGCCTTTCACGGAATATCCCAAGACGGACAAAAACAGCGACAGCGGCTGCGTTGGTATTCAAAGGGGGAAATGATTCCTTTGATTGCACCTGGGATCTGGCAAGTCTGTCAAGGTATTGTTCAACTCAGTAAAATTAACCTTGATGGAGAGGAAGTGCTACTAGGTTGGGCATTGCCCGATACCTCTTTCCGGATTGGGTTGGCTGCTCTAGACACCTATCAGGCTCAAGCTTTATCCGAAGTGCATCTTAAATGGTTTTCGATGATTGAATTGGAAGCGTGCCCTCATCTATCTCATTCCCTATTGAATCAGCTAGGTCACAGGATACAACAGACAGAAGCACTTTTAGCGATCGCTGGACTGCGCCGAGTAGAAGACCGCTTGCAGCAGTTATTATTCTTGTTGAAACAGGAAATGGGGGAGCCAGTTCCCGAGGGCACTCGCTTGAGTGTGCGCATGACCCATCAGAATCTAGCTAATGCCATCGGCACCTCTCGGGTCACAGTAACTAAAACTCTAGGAGAACTCCATAACCGTGGTATGATTACATTTGACAGATACCGTCACATCATTGTCAAACATGGTATAATATGTAATAATCTCTGAAGCTAACTTGAAGCTAGTACTGAGTACTGATTAGTGTAGTGATTAGTGATTGTGTCAGTGTGGCAATGGCTTTTTAGGCTTTGTTGTCAGGTTTGTTGTCAGGTTTTTTACTTGTGCCTGACTCAAAAGTAGTTGTGTTGCTCAAAGCGCTTCATGGTAGCTCGTTCAACGAATTTAACTGGTCTAGGAGTTGCCAGCTGGAAAAGTGGTAAATAGCAACTCTGAGATCTGAATCCTAAAATAATACTAAAATTAAGTGGTATAAATATAGATTCATAGCTGAAAAGCAGTTATTTATGCCTCTTGATCAATTAGTTCCAAAATTCTTAAAAAAATCTCTCTTCCAACTAGGAGAAGTGCCTGTATCTATTTTCACCATACTTCAATTAATCTTTTTATTTTTAATTGCTAAATTTATAATTCAAGATTTCAAAAAATTCCTGAATTATAAACTGCTTAATAAGCTAGTTAATGATCCAAATAAAAGAGAATTTTTATCTAAAATAATTAGTTATGCAATTTTAATCGTATTGGTATATATTATATATTTTATAGGTGGTTTAGATCTAATTAAGTTAACCATTTTTGAAGTAGGTAATACTAAAGTATCTATTAAATTAATAATACAGCTAGTACTGTCTTTAATGATAGTAATTTTTCTGGCTAGTACCCTAAAAAACTTTCTAAAACAAGAGCTACTTCCCCAAATGGGGATTGACGAAGCTAATCGAGCAGTTATCGCTACAATCATCAGTTACGCATTTGGAATATTAGGCATTGTAATTGTTCTGAATAATCACTTTGAATTGGGTTCATTAGCCGTTATTGCTGGTGGCTTAGGGGTTGGAATTGGTTTTGGACTACAGGATATAACTAAAAACTTTATCAGTGGTGTGACATTACTCTTAGAACGAACAATAAGAGTTGGTGATTTCATTGAATTTGATGGGTTATCCGGATATGTTAAAGAAGTCTCCATGCGGTCTACAATCATCCGGACAAGGGAGGGTGGAGATGTAGTAGTTCCTAACTCTCATTTGGTGGAAAACCGAATGCTTAACTGGACTTTTGACAGCTATAAAGCCCGTATACACATACCTGTAGGAGTCGCTTACGATAGTGACCCAGTATTAGTGACAGAAGTCCTGTTAAAATCTGCTTATTTAGAACCATCCGTCTTATCTGAGCCGACACCTAGAGTTCTTTTTAAAGGGTTTGGTGATAGTTCTTTAAACTTTGAACTTCGGGTATGGGTCAATCGAATTGATCAAGAACCTTTTATAAGAAGTTCTTTGAATTTTATTATTGAATATAATTTACGTCAGCAGGGACTCTCAATTCCTTTCCCTCAAAGGGATTTTTGGCTGCGCAACCCTGAAGCCCTGATGGCGAGAGACATTCACCGCGAAAATATTGAAACTATTGAAGAAAATATTGGACAATCAACTCAGCAGCCATTCAAAGTTAAAACACCTAGACCTTTAGCGTTACGTGACTTACTGCGGCAGGTCGATTATTTTAAAAATTTTACTGAATTAGAACTAAGGCAATTAATTGAAATTGGATACCGAAAGCGCTTACGTGCCTCAGAGATTTTATTTCATGAAGGCGACCCTGGAGATGCGTTTTATATTATCCTAGCTGGTTCTGTCGAAGTCTTTGTAGAGAGGATTAACAAAACTCTCAATAATCTTCAGGCCGGTCAATTTTTTGGCGAACTTTCGTTAATGTTAGGCGTACCAAGAACAGCATCAGTTAGAGGGTTAGAAGAGTCACTACTATTTGTAATTAACAATAAAGGTTTTAAACAACTATTGAAGGACTATCCAGATCTATCGGAGATTATTGTCCAGGAATTAGGCAAGCATCAGGAAGAATTAGCTGAGCGACAAAAACAGATGCGGAAAATGGGTTTGTTGGATGCGGCAGAAGATGACAAAAATCTTCTAGTTTGGGTTCGCAAGCGAGTCAAGAGACTATTTGCTCTTTAATAGCAGGATCAGTTTGTTTAGTATTGATACTAAGTTGCGGTCAAAGGTAAAACTTTCTCTACCCCCAATCTCCCAATCTCCCAATTTCCCAATCTCCCTATCTCCCTATCCAAGCAATCGACTATCTTTGAATCCAACTTGGTATGAGTGTTGAGTATGAAGTGTTGAGTGTTGAGTGTTGAGTCTTGAGTGTTAAGTGTTGAGTGTTGACAGTATCATAGAATCAAAGGTCAACAGAAAACTATTTAGCTTAGCCGTCATTAAACCTTATTTATGGCTAAACCGAAACCAATTCCAGCGATTACTCTGCCACCGGCTGCAAATCCTCAGCAGGAAGGTGAATGGTTACGAGAAACTCTTGCGCAATGGCTAGATCAAGAGTTTCTCCCAGAAGCAATTAATCAAACGATTGCACAACGCGCCGCCCAGATTTTCGTCCGTCAACGGATGGAGGGAGAAAATGATTTGGGTTCACTTGTGATTGCTATTGTTACAGAAATGCAGGCGTTTGACTTTCGAGAAAGTTTTTACGGGGAATTTGCGATCGCTAACGCTGTCAGTGACCTACTCTTAGAAAGTCTTGGCATTGATCGCTGTTGTGGCCAGTAGAGGTTTCAGGTTTCAGGTTTGTTTGCGTAGCGTGGCCGCAAGGCCAAGGTTGAAAGTTTCCAGAGCGTCATGCAAGGGTCGGTTTAAGCTCAAGGGAGAGTAGCTATGCTCCTCTTCAGTAGGAAAACCCGAAGGGTAGACTACGGTAAGTCAGAAAATCTTCTACCCTGCAACCTGTTAACCTGCAACCTGTAACCTGCAACCTAAAACCTGCAACCAGTTAACCTACCAGCTTGATTTAACCACACCTGGCAATAGACCTTGGTGCGCCCATTCCCGCAAAACATGGCGAGATAGTCCAAAGTCTCGGTAGTAACCCCGAGGACGCCCTGTAACCCAACAACGGTTCCGCACACGGCAGGGGGCGCTGTTGCGGGGGAGCTGTTGTATTTTCCGGTGGATCTCTAACCTTTCTCGTTGAGTCGCAGCATTTTTAAACTCTTCCTTGAGCGCCTCCCGCTTAGCTGCGTACTTCTCTACCATTTTTTTGCGCTTTTTTTCGCGCTCAATCATTGATTTTTTAGCCATTAATTCTCGAAACTCTATCTAAAAGAAGACACTGCCTTTTTATCTTATCCGATGAACTTAATCAGAGGCTGGTACAGTAGCGTTAGTTTTCCAGCTCTGTGTTGTAGTAGTCGTTTTCTCAGCCAGATCTGCACTGGCACATAAATCCGCCAAAACACAAGCATCACAATCAGGTTTTCGGGCTTTACAAATTGCCCTACCATGATAAATCAGCCGAATCGACCAGTTTTCCCAATCCTGCTGGGGCAAAAGCCCCATTAAATCTCGCTCAATCCTGATGGGATCTTTGTGTTTTGTCAATCCTAAACGCTGACTGAGGCGCTTGACGTGAGTATCTACAGTGACTCCCTGGTTAATACCATAGGCATGGGCAAGTACGACATTGGCGGTTTTACGAGCAACTCCAGGCAACTTGAGGAGTTTGTCCATTTGTTTCGGTACCTGACCACCGTATTCCTTAACAATCATGCGGCAGGCACCTTGAATATTTTTTGCCTTATTGCGATAAAAGCCAGTAGAACGCACTAAAGTTTCCAAGACTTCGATATCAGCACTAGCGATCGCAACAGCATCAGGAAACTGGCCAAACAACTCTGGTGTGACCTGATTCACACGTTCATCGGTGCATTGAGCTGAAAGAATGGTTGCCACCAGTAACTGTACTGGCGTTTCGTAATTCAGTGTGCAGGTGGCGTCCGGATAGAGTTGCTTCAGGCGAATTAGAATCTCTAGGGATCGTTGCTGCTTGGCAGACCATTTACGGCTAATACTCATGGGTTGGAAGGTTGGAAGGTTGGAAGGTTGGAAGGTTGGAAGGTTGGAAGGTTGGAAGGTTGGAAGGCTGGAAGGTTGGAAGGTTGAAGGTTGACAATATCTTAGGGTCAATGTCTTCTGAAGCTACACTAGTAAAACCAACAGGGTAAACTAACCTAGGTCAAGAAATCTTTGTACCTGTAACCTGCAACCTGTAACCTGTAACCTGTAACTTGCAACCTGTAACAACTTGCAACCTGTAACCTGTAACCTGTAACCTGTAACCTGTAACCTACAACCTGCAACCTGTAACCTACAACCTGCAACCTGTAACCTACAACCTGCAACCTGTAACCTGTAACCTGCAACCTGTAACCTGTAACCTGTAACCTGTAACAACCAAACACGGGTCACTGGAATAAGTTTTGTACCCAACCCAGGTTAGCTGTATCCCGAATAATCAAGAAGACACCTAAACCCAGAAGCAGCACTAGCCCAGTTTGCATAATATTCTGCTGTACTTCCATGGGCAAGGGCTTACCTCGAAGTCCTTCAATCAGTAAGAAAGCCAGCTGACCACCATCAAGGGCTGGTAGAGGCAAGATATTAATAATCGCTAGATTGATACTAATCAGAGCTGCAAACTGTAAAAGATTGACAGCGTTGGAACGAGCAATATCGGCTCCAATCGCCACAATTGCCACTGGACCGGATACTTGTTCCGCTGTTTCGCCAAAATTACTCAGTAGCTGACCAAAGCCTTCCAGGGTTAAGACTGTAATGCGTTGATATTCTTCGGCACCACGACTGAATACCTCCAGCAAACTACCAGCACGCTTACGCACTTCCTCCCCATTGGGAGACAGTTGTACACCAATTTTTCCTTTCCCATCTATCCCTGGTTCCGGAATCACCTTCAACAGTAGCGTTTGTTTTTGACGCTGTATCCGCATTTCCAGGGGCTGGTTGGGATGATTTTGAATCGCTTTCATGAGGAAAGTAATCCCTTCCGGGTTTGCTTCCAACTCTTGACCATCTACGGCGAGAATTATGTCTCTTGGTTTAAGGCCTGCTTCTGTAGCCACTAAACTGCTTTCTGGGGCAAGTTTAGGCACTACCACACCCGGTTGGTAGTTGAATTGGGAGATGCCAACCATTCCTACCTGAGCCACAAGCAGGAAGTAAGCAAAGACCAAGTTAGCAATGACACCAGCACTAATCACAATTGCCCGGTCTAGAATCGGTCGGTTGCGGAGCAAATTGGGGTCATTGGGAGGAATATCGCTATCGGGGTCATCATCAGGAAAACCCACAAACCCCCCTAGGGGAATCGCTCGCACTGCATACTCAGTTTCTGGACCCTGATATTTCCAGAGAATTGGACCAAAGCCAAGAGAAAAGCGATTGGCATAGATTCCTTGCAGACGAGCTGCCATAAAATGACCCAGCTCGTGAACAAGAATCAAGACTGCCAAAACTGCAATCGCCGCCAAAATTGACATATAAGTGAAGAATTTATTTAATGTAATGTTAACTTCATTTTTCTATTGTATAGGCATTGCAATTAGGTTCTAGGTTCTAGGCTGATGGCTGATGGTATTACAAGACGTCTCGCCCCATATAAGGCTGTAAAGCCTCTGGGATCTTAACCGTTCCATCCGGTTGCTGATAATTTTCCAGAATGGCTGACATAGTACGCCCCACTGCCAATCCTGAGCCATTGAGAGTATGAACAAAGTGAGTGCCTTTTTTGCCGGACTCTTTGAAGCGAATCCTACCCCGCCGTGCCTGGAAATCAAAGCAATTGGAGCAACTGGAAATCTCCCGATATGTCCTTTGCGAAGGCAGCCAAACTTCTAGGTCATAGGTTGTAGCGGCTGAGAAACCTATATCCCCTGTACACAGTTCTACAGTCCGGTAGGGTAATTTCAAGGTTTCCAAGATCGCTTCAGCATTCTTAAGCAGTTTCTGATGTTCTTCGGAGGATGTACTCGGATCAACAATTTTCACTAGTTCAACTTTATTAAACTGGTGTAGTCGAATTAGACCCCGGGTATCCCTTCCATAGCTACCCGCTTCCCGACGAAAGCAGGGGGTGAAGGCACAGAGATTAATGGGAAGTTGGGATGCTTCGAGGATTTCGTCTCGGTAGAGATTCACCAATGGCACTTCTGCTGTGGGTGCTAACCACAAATCATCATCAGAACACTTGAAGCTGTCCTCGGCAAACTTGGGCAACTGACCGGTAGCGGTTAGGGATTCACTGTTGATTAGTACCGGTGGCATCACTTCGGTATAGCCAGCAGCAATTTGCTGGTCAAGCATGAAGTTGATTAGTGCTCGTTCCAAAGCAGCACCAGCCCCGATCAATGTCACAAATCGACTCTGAGCGATTTTCACCCCTCGCTCAAAGTTAAGAATGCCGAGTTTTTCGCCAATTTCCCAATGGGGGAGAATCGGAAAATCCTTGGGAATGTACTCATCACCCCAGCGATGGACTTCCACATTTTCGGCTTCACTCTTGCCAATCGGTGTGGATTCGGAGGGCAAGTTGGGGAGGGATAGCAAGAGGGTGTTCAGCTGGTCTTTTAGGTCTTTTTCTTTGGGTTCCAGTTCGCTCAACTTAGTTTTGATTTGGTTACCCTCTTCCTTGAGCGACTGAATTTCTGGGCTTTGTGGAGGACTACCCGATTTGATTTTTTGACCAATCAGCTTACCAATTTCATTACTACGAGCCTGCAACTGGGTGCGGGATGTTTCCAGCTCCCGCTGACGCTGATTCAGTTCCAGAATAGGTTGTAGGTCATATTGATTGACACTACGTCGGTCGAGTAGTTCTTGAACCTTTTGTGGATTTTCCCGAATTTGCTTTAGGTCAAGCACGAATTTTCTTTACTAAAATGACGCGATCGCATGATCGGTACTCATCTGAGCAACATCGATCTAACTTCACCAATTTGCCACAGTTTTCTTGCCAACGGCAATTAACTTCTCCTGGGAGTAGGGAGCGGTGCGACAATCAAGCAAATTTAATTACGGGTCAAGCGCACCGAGGGAGTAGGGAGTAGGGAGTCGGCTGGTGAGCTGGTGAGCTGGTGTGGGGTATGTTGGCTAGCGACTGACTCGATTAAATAGCCACAGGGAAATGGCTATGCCAACAAAATTAGCAAAAATAGTGTTGATGTTTGCCTGCACAACAAACAGGTCTATCGGTGGAACATCATTACAAGCCAACCCAACTGGACTTTGTTGCTGAGCTAGAGCTAGGGCTACAAGGCTGCCTATGACTGCAAATGAGCCAATGATGGTCAATAACATTCCTACTAAACTGACAATCAAGCCCAGCCTAATCGTTTGAAGGGTTTGAGCTTTGCTTGGTATGTCTGACCCATTGGCAGCTAGCAGCCGACTAGCGATGCCAGTGTAACGGTAGGCAAAATAAATGCCTATACCTAAAGCCACTAGTCCACAAACTACGAAAAAAAGACCGAAGCCGATTCCTTGACCCCCTTGATTGTCAGGTTGAGGGCTGGCAAGGGCAAACCCTGCAAACACTAAAATCAGCGTAGAAATAACCCCTAGGATTAACTGAGTCCAGAAGGAAATCCAACCGAATCTGCGTAGGGTTAGGGCAATTTTTTGACGAGCTGGTGGGATGGAACTGTCAGGTATCTCTCGCATGGGGGCTGTGTCCCTTGAGTAATCACTTTTGAACCGCCTACCACGCGCTCCGCAACGCGAAAAGACGTAGGGCTAATCTTGGGTTGGAAGCTAAACACCCTTGTGGTAGGTCGGGGGGGTCAGCAACCAACTTTATTGTGACAAGGATTGATCACACTCGCAATTCATCCCCAGCTAAATCGCAGATAAAGCCCTGAGGGACTTCTTGTGGGAACCGTTAATTTTCTACAAAACCTGCCTGAATGGGTCCTATGTGAGATGAGCAATATTAATGGTTCACTTTTGTGTTACACTAACCCCCACTTACTCCCACCCCCACAAAGATTGCTATATATTAATCCCTCCATGCCCCCATCCTTCCATCCCCGATCATCCTCTCTAGGTCGCATCAATGAAATTGGTGTTACTCGTCTGTCTTGTCTTCCTTCCCGATGTTCCCCTTGATAGTCGGTAGTTTTGGATAACGGTTTCGAGCAATTATTAAAGTTGATCTTTACTTTTTAGGTGTGTTAAGTCCAAAATTCATTAAACTTTCATCAAATTAGGGAGATATTTAAACCCTACGCCAGAGATTTTTAAGTTATAAAGTGTGATAGCGATGTACCTACCAAGGTGAGTCGTTTAAATAAAACTCACTGCAAAACGCGCGTGAATTTCCCAGGGTGCCTCCAACCATGATTATTTGCCAGAAAACCCTCTAATCCCATCTAGAATAACTGGGAATTCCAACTACATATGCAGATGAAATTCGAAGATATCTATAACTTTTTCCAAGATCCTCCACCCAACTATCTCAATAAAGAATTAGCCGTATGCTATGTGCTATCGGTGTTGTTGCAAGGAGAATCTTATGGAACACAACTGATCCAACAACTGGAACAAGAATACCCCACCTATCGACTTTCAGATACTGTCCTCTACAGTGCACTGAAGTTTCTTGAAGAAAAACAGGCAATTTCAGCCTACTGGCAAAAAGTAGAAGGAAGAGGACGCCCACGCCGGATGTATCAAATCTGCCCAGAGTGGCAGGAGAAAGCTATAGAACTGGCCAGTTTTTGGCATGACTATATGGCTGAGGAAACAACCGTGGGGAAATTTCAGCCAAGGACTCCCTGCCACCAGTCTGTTGTTGAGTCAGTTAGGTAGGGAAGTAGCAATTTTTTCCAGGGTGCTGTCTTTGAAAACCCTGGTGGCATCCCAGAAGTCAGGTGATGCATTGTCTTACCCAGATGTGAATTCAGGTGAATTCAGGGCGTGCTAGCTGCTAGCCATCTACCCACACCAGCATCTTACAGCCTCTAGCTAGTGGGTACCGAGGAGCTAACCTGACCAAAGTGTGTCTAAGAAATTGTAAAGTAGTAGCAAAGGATGTGTATTTTTATCGTTAATATTCAGTGAATACAACTATTCTTGCTTCTACACTTTTGCTAACCCTTTTATTGGCAGTAGGTTTGTTTTTCTTTATTCGAGCCTCTGTGAAAGACCGAATACAACAAGTCAAGTTAGCTTCCCCAGAAACAGAAGAATCGCTTCTAAATCAGTTGAAGCAATATTTTGATCAAAGAGCCTACCAGGTGGCGGCGGTGGATGCTGCCACTAATCAAGTCACGTTCCAGGGGATAGTCCGACCGAGTTGGTTTCTGGCTATCTTTTTAACCGTCTTAGCTGCCTGTGGTATAGTCTGCTTATCTCTAGTGCTCTCTATTTTGTTTCCGACTTTGACTAAGGTGTTTTTGGGGCTAGTGGCACTAGCTCCCGCTGCGGGCCTTTTTTATTGGAAAAAAGCTGAGCGACTCGAACAGGTATCTCTGAAATTAGAATCAGCGTCTACCCAAGCCCCTGGGGATCAAGCCACTGCGGAGCAATCTTTGGTTATAGTCACTGGCCATCGCGATGAACTAATACAACTTCAACAGTCTCTGAAACTAAAACCCTTGCTGTAAGCAAGCAGGGTTTGACATCCTCCCCAACTATAATCAGCGAGATCAATTTCCAGAATAGGTAAATTTACCAAGATACTTAGCCCTCCTCAAGCCAAAGAGTTTGAGGAGGGCTAAGTCAAAGCACTTTCAATAAATATTACCAGTAAGGTTTCAGCGGCTACGAGCGGCAACCCCTACCTTCTTTAAGGGAGAGTTGATTAATCGCAAACTGGGAAACAGAAAATGATTTTCTTCCACATATTGGGCACCGAAGAGCCCTTTTTCTGCCCAGAAATAACGGTCTGTGGTATGCTCGTTACGTTTGACCAGTAGTAGGGCAGGTGGAACTATCCCTTGTGATCGAATGTATGCCCGTGCTGCTGTAACCGGTTTATACTCGCCACTTTCTAGATTGTACTGAGGTACATGCTCAAGTATCTTGCGCCCTTCTTGGCGGCGGCGACTCTTACGCTTACGTCTTCTTGCCAACCTTTTTACCTCCTCTTTTTGCTGGCAATTGTAAAGATAGTTACAAAAGCCTTGGAAATTATATCGAGTCTTTTGAGAAATATCAAGCTCTTGTCATAGAACTAAATAAACCGGCTGAAACCTTTGACAGCAATACTTTAGGGGATTTTCAGTTTCCTGATGACCTCCGGAAAATTCATACAAAAATTTAATTTATTTAATAAAAATTAAATATAATTAGAAGAAATAGCCTTAAACTCATCCGAGCATTACACTGATCAGGTGATGAGGTGATGGGGTGATCAGGTGATTGGGCAACGGATGTAACGGATATTTGCCATAGGTCTAATGACTGATGACTTATCACGCTATGACTTATCACGCTATGACTAAAGCTGACTAAAGCATAATAGTCAATTGTTTAAGGGGTTCGACATTTATAGAAGGGAAGCTGATAGTGGCTTAACTTCGAGTAGGATTAACCCAGATCACTCATCTATAGCTCATGTTCACTCGATTCAGTTCAGAATTTGTCTCCCTGTGTCGAAACCAAGTGGCTTTATTAACCCAAGGACTGGGAGCAGCTAGTGGTGCTGTATATTTAACGGAAGAATTCGTTGAGGGAAATCAGGCAAAGCTAATTCCTGTGGTAGTTTATCCGGAAACAAGTACCGTGTGGGATATGAGTGATCCTGACTGGGTTTTGCCACAGAAAATAGGTGAGATTGATCAGATTCCTCGATTATCCAGCAGCTTACCTCGGCTACTCCCTCAGGGAAATAACCAAGATCAAGATTTGGGTTCAACCTCTTTTGACTGGACAGAAAATTCCCTACAGCAGCAGCACCAAATTGTTTTACCTCTAATCCATGAAGGGATAGTGATGGGGTTATTGGTGAGTGCTCGTGATGATAGACCTTGGAATCACACAGAACAGGCAAGTGTGGAAAGCATTGCCAGAACCTTAGCGATCGCATATGTCATAGAACAGCGTCAAGGTTGGTTTGAGCAGCAGTTGACTCAGCACAGACGTCTACAGGCAAAACAACGGGATATGCTTGATGATCTGCTGCATCAATTTCGTAATCCCCTGATGGCCTTACGAACCTTTGGTAAGCTACTGCTGAAGCGACTGGTACCAGGAGATAAAAACTATCCAGTGGCTTCGAGCATTATACGAGAAAGCGATCGCTTACAGGAGTTGCTGCAACAGTTTGATGCTTGCCTGGACATGAACCAAACCGGTACAGCATCCTTAACTTTGCCTGTAGCTACGGCTGAGGCTTGCTCATCCCCAGAATCAGATGATCTTGGGGAGATTTACCCAACTAGTCACTCCGAACCACACTCCACCCCAGGGGAATTTCCCCTACTCACGGACAAAACTCTTCCGTTGCAACTGTTTGCGGTCAAGGATGTCTTAGAACCCTTGCTTATATCTGCTGACGCTATTACTCAAGAGGCTAATTTGGAGTTGCATTGCTCTATTGCCCCTGATTTACCTTTGGTGAAAGGCAATCCTAAGGCTTTACGGGAAGTGTTGAGTAATTTGATTGACAATGCTTTGAAGTACACTCCAGCTGGGGGAAAAATTGATATCCAAGTTGGTGTTGGACAATGGCTTGATCATGGTAATGCCATAGCGATCGCAATTAGTGATACTGGTCCAGGTATTGCTCCAGAAGACTTAGACCATCTGTTTGAGCGACATTATCGGGGAGTTCAAGCTAATGGTCCTATCCCTGGCACTGGTTTAGGATTAGCGATCGCAAAAGAACTCATGGCATACATGCAGGGTGATATTGAAGTCTTTAGTCCTGCCAAACTACTATCAACTGAGGAAAATGGGGAATTATCCATTAGTCATGGTCAAGATAACTCAAGGATGGGAACAACCTTTATCGTTTGGTTGACTTACGCTCAGTAGCCCTCAGTAGATAGTTGTTGTTGACCAAAAATATGGGTTTCAAGCCTGGCCTTTGGCCACGCTACTTGAGGTGCCCTTCTAGGGCGACTTTTCCAGGAATAATGTATAATATATTTAATTGTGTAGCCTAGCACAGGCAGGATTCGTCGGTACTGCCCTATTTAATAACGAGCGTTTTGCGATGCTAGTACACGAGGCGCGAAAAACCTCGCTATACGCATGGATCTTAACGGATACCGAACACCAGTAAAATACAGTTTCAAAATATTTAACGTACCGTGGGGCACACGGAAACGGGGAAATTCCCAACGCTTAGGGAGATCAGCCCACTGGGGTTAGTTAAATTAGGCTCGATATTTGGTTTTTAAACGGGTATTTGGCTTAAGTATTGCCTTTCAGGATAGCTAATTTTAAGGCGTGTCGTAGAACTAAGAATCCTCGCTCTTTTAGGGCGGGGAGTGTCAACGTTGAGAGGTTGGCTGTGATTGGTTAATCTATCATCCTCTCAACAGTTAACTGTCCACATATGTAGTTACTGACTGCTAATCACCAGGTCAGAGTCGATGGTAAGCTGTAAGTCGGTTTCTGGTTCAACCACAAATAGGTCAACGCTGCTGCTACCAAATAAACGTTTGCCGATATTTAAAGCGATGCCAGAACTAACTCCGATCAAGATTTCTTCTGTAGCGATCGCACGGTCACCGGTAACGGCAGAGATAGCAGCGGCGGCAGCGGTACCAACTGCTGCATCTTTTAGGATACTCCCTGGATTGCTACCCTTGCGAATGGTTTCAGTGGTGGTAATTTCCTCAGAGGTGGCATTAAACGATAGGGTTTCACCATTGATCAACAGCCGCTGAGCTACAAACTGAGCTCCCTCTTTTGTCGCACGCAGTTCGCCAACCACTTCACTACCAGCAGGAATCAGCAACTTGCCCTCATCAGCAGTGGTAATGTTTAAATCCACTGTCAGGGTTAGGGGAATAGTTTCCTCTTGGGCGAGCAGAATTTTATCTTTTTTGTACTTAACCGGAATAGAAGTACCTGCAGGAATTGTGAAGGCTACAGGTGCTGGATTGGGATCGATAATGTATTGGGAGCTAATCACTGGGGCTTGTTCTGTTGCCACCAGCGCTTGGTACATAAAAGCTGCAACTTCTGCACGAGTTGCATTCCGAGTCGGATTGAGAAAGGCAACGTTAGGATAATTAACCACCAAACGATTTTCTGTAGCAGCAGCGATGGGAGCACGGGCAAAGTTAGAAATTTGGCTGCCGTCGCGGTAGAAACTGACCAGTTCTGAGGTAGAACCGCTGGAAGAGAAATTCAGTCCATTAGAAAGGGCAACTAAAACTTGTTCACGGGGAATATTTTGTTCAGGTCTAAAGATATTACCAGGGTAACCACTTAGAAATCCGGTTTGGTAGGCTTCCTGAATGGCAGGATTTGCCCAGTAGTTGGAAGCAACATCCACGAAACTGTTGCCACCGCGAATCGCGGGTTTATTGAAATCTTGATTTGCTTTACGCAGCATTGCCGCAAACTGAGCGCGGGTCACTGGTGCATTTGGTCTGAAGGAGCCATCAGGAAATCCGGCAATAATACCGCGCTGGGACAATTCCCCAATAAACTCACTTGCCCAGTAGTTGGATGAAACATCGATAAAGTTAGTGCTTTGGGCAAAGGAGGGAGCAGGTGCGACTAGGGGAGCCATGGTGGTGGCGGTGAGTCCAAGGGCTAAAACAGCAGCAGTTCCTGATTGAAAATGATTTAGGTTAAGCATGGAAGGCATTCTCTTAAATTAATGTGTTCTTAATTAAATAGAACCAATCAGATGCTAGATGTTCCTAGGTTCAATAAAATTGTTTTTTTTGCTCAAAATAAGCATAAAAAACCAGATTACGCCTGTTTAATAACAATCATTTCGGCACAATCTGAGTAATTTGACGCTAGTAACATTCCATGAGTTGCCAACCACTTGCCAGATCAAAAATTGTCACATTAGCCCAAGGGGGTGGGGTGACCAGTTGACCCCGTGTGGAGTGTAGTAGGAGAGTGCTCAGGGTGACCCTAGAGCTAGAGTTGCTGGGTAAGTCCTGAAGTTTTGAAGACTTACCCAGCACTTAGCCACTGATCTACTGACGCAGTAATCAATCAGTAAATTGCTTATTAATCCACCGGCGGTAAATTTTTTGAATTGCTTTGAGTACTTTTTGACTACTCGACTGCTGAGATGGACTGCTGGGGTCGAGTAACTGCAAGCGATTCAGAAGTTTCGCTTCTTCTGTGTCTACCAGCCCATCACTATAAATTAAAGCACTGAGGGCTTCAATCAAGCGCTGATAGTCTTCTGGACTAGGGCGATCGCCTAAATACTCTTCCACCCAACTGTAGCATTCATCTGCTGACACAGCTTTGAGTTCATACAGTAACGGTTTAATCTCTGGGTCGTCAGCAACTCCATATTCCTTGGCGACTTTATACAGATATTCCCGTTCCTCTGCCTGAACTTTACCGTCTATCCAGGCGGCACCGATTAAAATTTTGAGCAACTGTTTGACATTAGAATTTGTAACCATGACTTTATCTCTCCAGTAGGGGGGAACCGAACCAATACAGCACTTGTTGCCGGGAGCAGGTCAAATTTGCAGAACAAATGAACTATATAGGGAACAGGGAGCAGGGAGCTGAGGCCGTAGGCCACGCTACGCGAACGGAGTTGGGAGCTGAGGCCGTAGGCCACGCTACGCGAACGGAGTTGGGAGCTGAGGCCGTAGGCCACGCTACGCGAACGGAGTTGGCAATATTGCATCAAAAATTCTCACAATTCCTAAACGGTACCCTATACTATCAGAGCAACCTAAAACACATTAGGGAGCTATGGCTTTAGTACAAATGTTCTGCATAAGTGACATGCTCCCCTTGTTGCCAATCAACCTTGAATCATCAACAGCTTGCCACGATTAGGGGAAAAGGGAAAGTGGAAAGGGAATAGGGGGAAGAGTGGGAAGATTGGGCAGACGGGGGAGAACTTTGTCAAAAAACCGGGTTTGTTAAAACTAACTTAGTTACACCCCTTTATCTAGGTAATAAACCTCATTTCTTTAAAGCCAATTTTTTTTTCACAGAAGTTTCAACCGGTAGTATGTTACGTTTAGTTCTACTTAACTAATTTAGTTCTTACTTACACAGTTCTGTTAATGGAAATCGATATTGATTACTTAATTCAAGGGTATGCTCAAGGCTATTTCCTAATGGCAGATGATACTGGTAATTTAGGCTGGTACTCAAGCCGCAAACGTGCTATAATTCCTCTCGATGATCGGTTTCGCTATCCTAAATCTCTGCGTCGTGTCCTAAATCAGGAACGGTTTAGTGTCAGCATTAACCGAGACTTTTTAGGGGTAATGACTGGTTGTGCTGACCGTGAAACTACTTGGATTTCTCCAGAACTAAAGGAAATTTATTGGCAATTTTATAAGGCTGGATGGGCCTACAGCTTTGAAACTTGGCAGGGAAATCAGCTAGCAGGAGGAATTTTGGGCATTGTAATTGGTGGAGCGTTCATTGGTGAATCGATGTTTTATCGGATTCCGGAGGGCTCGAAGGTAGCGATGGTTAAGCTAGTAGAACGGTTGCGTCATCGAAACTTTTTGCTGTTTGATGCTCAGATGATGAATTCTCATCTAGAACGGTTTGGTGCCTGTACGGTAAATGAGCAAGAGTATAGTCTGCTATTACAGCAGGCAATAGCACAAACCTGTTCCTTTGATGAACCGATCTAACTCAGCTAGGGCTTACTTGCTCCAAATAGCCAAACCTCCTCCCCGACCTCTAGCAGCAATGCAACGGTTTTCCACTAAAAAGTAGGTGAAGAATGCTTGTTCTTTTAAGGGTTGCTCATAGAACCTAGTTTCCCGGTCTTGTCCACCTTTAATGTAACCTTGATAAAGTGTTAGACCAGATAACGATATCCTGATTTGACTAAAGTCGAAAGCTAAGATATTGGTCTTAGGATAAAACTTCGTAGGACCGGTGAGAACTATTTGAAGCGGTCCAAGTTGAACAGCATTTTGAACCGTGCCTTGGTCTTGAGAAGACTCTGATGGGGAGTAGGATAGGTAAATTTTGATCCACTTTGGCAGAAATCGTCCGCTACCCAAGATCACCCCTGCTCGTTGGCGCGATCGCTTTGT
>NZ_JAAHIE010001069.1:0-1802 GCF_010671945.1 Moorena sp. SIO4E2 | reverse complement strand
GGATTTGGTATTGGCTGCGTTCTACAGCATCACTGGCTTGACGATACCGTTCCTCCAATTCCTCACAACTCAGATGAGGTAATAGTCTCAAGCGTTTGGGCATAAATCTTTCCCGACTTACTCTATACAGTAAGTATATACCCGGATTTCTTATCACACCATAATTGCACATCTGCATTCGGGTAAGTGCTTTTGATTTGCTCAAGGTCGGCGGCTAGTTTTTTTTCCAGGCTTGTTGCTCATGCATAGTCGCTTTTAGTATGAGCAGGTCTCGGAACCCTCAACCATTAAGTCATTTGTCGTAGTATCTGCCATCCTCTTTGTCTGCTGATGGACTTGCCCGTCACAGATGTTAGCCAGTCTGCCACTTTCCGACCATTCCAAAATCCCCCATCTGGAGCTTGTTCTTGCAAAACTTGCCATAACTGTGCAAGTTCTAGATCTCCTATTAATGGCTTGGCTCCTTGATTTTGTTTTCTGCGTTCCCGTAGCGTGGCTTTTGGCCAATCGCCTAATCCTTCAGCACCCAATTGGTTGTATCTTTTGATTAATGCATAAATCCCGATTCTACTGTAGCCAGTTATTTGGACTACTTCCTCTGTTTTTTTTCCTTGAGCGAGTAACCAGATCACCTGATACTGCCGACTTTCTATGGCACTTTTGGCCTGGCGGTAACCCTGTTGGAGTTCCTCAATGCAAAGAGTGTTCGGTGATGGTAATTCGTCTTGGCATTACTTTGATCTGCACTCTCCACTTTTATTATAAGTGATTAGACGGACATGATATTATTGGGAAAACCTTGGCCTTTCGGCCACGCTTTCGGCAAAGCCGACGCTGCGCGAACGCGAACAACATTCAACCTGCCAACATTCAACTGATCAAACCTGTCAACATTCAACCTGCCAACATTCAACTGATCAAACCTGTCAACCTTCAACGGATCAGACCTGTCAACCTTCAACCTGTCAACCTTCAACCTGTCAACATTTAACTGATCAGACCCGCTAATTTTAAACTTTTCATTGTTAGGAACCACGCGCAAAGTGACACTGCCTTCTTGAGTGAATTTGATAGCGTTTCCCAGTAAATTAATCAAAACTTGGCGCAATTTTCCCTCATCTGTTTTCACATATCGAGGAAGCTCTGGCTCTCGGTAAACGATGAGCTGTAAGCCTTTGGAGGCGGCTCGCAGTCCTAACATCTCTTCGAGACTATCCAGCAGACGATACAGGTCAAAGCTAGTTTCATTTACAGTTATCTGACCTGCCTCAATTTTGGACATTTCTAATATGTCATTGATCAAGTTCAGTAAATGCTCACCACTGCGACTAATGATTGCTAGATATTCCTGATGTTCCTGATTCAGCGATGAGTCACGGTTCATCAATTGGGTGAATCCTAGGATAGCATTGAGGGGGGTGCGCAGTTCATGGCTCATATTGGCAAGAAATTCGCTTTTGGCTTTGTTAGCTTCTTCAGACTTAGTCCGCGCTTTTTCGGCTTCTTTCATACTTTCAGCAAGTTGGACAGTACGTTCTTCTACCCTAGCTTCTAAGTCCTCATTGAGTTGCTGCAAGACCCGGGAGGCTTGTTTGCGCTCAGTAATGTCATGAAAGAACACTGAAAGACCATTAATACCTGGATAAGCTTTCACGTCAAACCAACGTTTGGTCGGTGGATAGTATTCTTCAAAGGTGACAACAACCTGTGCAGCAACCGCCCGATGACATTCCTGGTAGAACTTGGAGCCAAAGACTCCGGAAAACACCTCCTCCAGATTCTGATTCAGAAGCTGTTCGGGT
>NZ_JAAHIE010001068.1:0-1803 GCF_010671945.1 Moorena sp. SIO4E2 | reverse complement strand
CAGCCCCTGCTTCTACTGCTAAGTCAATCAGTTTCTTTGCTAATTCCAAACTGCCATTGTGGTTGTTACCAATTTCTGCAATTATGAATGCTGGTGATTCTGCATCAATAGTAAACTTGCCAATTTGAATTACACCAGGTCGCTTTCTAGCAATAGCAACTAAGTGGTGATTTTTATCTATCAGAGGAACGAATTCGATTTTTTCAGAAAAGTAGGATTTAATCTTGTCCGGTTCTTCATTAAAATAAGCAAATTTAAAGTTTTTATTAGTAATATTATAAATAGGTTGGTTTAATTCAATAGTGTTTTGATTTACCAACCACCGTCGAAAGTCACCATCAGTTAATATCCCTTCAACAATACCCGATTCAGTAACCGAGAAAATAACTCGACTTTTATTGTCACTAATTTTTTTGAGCGCGTTGATAATACTGTCTTCAGTAAAGACAATATATTGAGCAATATTTTTGTCAATTAGCATTTATTTAAAATAACTCCTGAATTTATTATTTCACTACGTAACAAGGAGTCATACAGAAGGTGAATTTTTTAATTTCTATATTTTGACTAGCAAAATACTCATCAACAGCCTTAGTTTCACCGGGAAAAACTCCATAGTCATCTAAAATTAAAACTCCTCCTTTGACAATTATTGGAAAAAGACGTTCTAATATTACAACCGCTGGTTCATATATGTCCGTATCTAGATTTAATAAGGATATTTTTAATTCCGGATGTTATTCTAAGTAATCAGGTACAGTCTGTAGAATATCTCCTTCTATAAGTTCTAGGTTTTTGTTAAGCTTTTTATCGTCTAAAACACTTAATAATTGTTCTTTTGAAATCGATTATTCTCCAGCATTGTTTATGAATTTATCTCTGGGATATTTGTCTTGATTAAATTGAGTTTCAGGGAACTTAGCAAAAGTATCAAATCCAATTTTTTTTTCGATGATGAATTACTAAATAAATCCCTAAAGCTTGCAAATCTAACTAAAGAAGTACCTTTTAAAACTCCACATTCGACTATTGCACCAGGTACATTTGAAACCATCTTATACAATTCATAGTGAGCTAATATTTTACCTATCCTTGTGGGGTCGCAGGATAAATAAAAGTTGTTTTCGTATTCAAAAGCACGGTTAAAATCAGGTAATTCAATCATCTATATTCTCCAATTAAATAGAACTATACTTCTTCAAAAGAGACTCTGCTATTTCAAAGTCAGTCAAGGAATCGATTTCCCAACTAGCAGCTTCATTCATGACAAACATAGAAATTTTACCGCCGAGACGATTACTAAATTCTTTGAGAACCCAAGGTTTGAAAATATAAATAGAACCATTTTCAACATACTGTGGATTCATGTCCTGACGGCGCTTTCGATTACAATAATCATAATTAATGGACTTGACTACACCGTTAACTTCTTCCCAAAGAAATCTGTGGGAAGGAGAAACTGACAATAAAGAATCAGCATTTGTACTCTGAATTTTCTTGATAGCATTGTCAATATCTGTACCTGCTCTAATAGGAGAAGTACATTGTAAAAATACAATTAATTCAGGATAAATGCCAATTTTTTCAATCTCATAAGTTGCGTGAATAAGAGCAGATTCAGATGAAGCTTTATCGCTAGCTAATTCCTCAGGACGCTCAATGATTTCGGCTCCATATTCTTTAGAAATTTCTGCAATTTCTGCGTCGTCTGTGGAAACGTAAATTTTGTCAATTAAATTGGATTCTTTGGCATCTAAAATAGAATGAGCGATTAATGGTTTGTCTGAATCTGCTCTTATTCAC
>NZ_JAAHIE010001067.1:0-1803 GCF_010671945.1 Moorena sp. SIO4E2 | reverse complement strand
CTCTAAGGCTTGATCAAATTTCTCTCTAATTTCCGATAGGTTTTGACTTGCCGCAGACGCTCTAATGGTGGATAGAGAATCATCACACCTAAGGGAACTGCTGTCACTAAAATGGCGATCAGTACCAACACATTTAAAAATCCTAGTTTCAAACCGATACCTAAACTAATCCCCAAGGCTACCGATAACACAGGCACTCCTAGGGCTAAGATTTTACTAAACCCACGCTTTCGGCAGCTTTGAGCTACTCCTTCCCCTTCAAAGGCTGCCATAAACACTACCGCATCCACTGCTGCAAAGGTAGCAATCGCGCTATCCGTAGCGCGAAACTTGGCACCAAATCCAGCTACCAACATCGCTGCTACTCCAGCAAAAAACACTGCTGCTACGGTATCCATAGCCTTTAACGGAATACTAAATCTGGCTCTGACTTTTGCTACCAGTTTCGAGACCATCCCAGATGTCACAGCCGCAGTCAATCCCAGCATTGCCACCAAGACTGAAACAAAAGTTGCGATCGCAATCCCGATTGTCCCACTGTTACTCACAATTCCCTCCCAAGCCGTAGTTTCTACCCACGTAGCTGTAGTAGCTAAGCCAATCAATAGCGCTAGGGATAGATAGGGAAGTTTTTTCGTGGCAATTGGTACCGGAGCAGTATGGATTTTCAGGGGTAAAACCTGAGTTGAGTGTTCAGCATTAGTGTGAATTAATACCTCGCGCTCATAGGTTTGGTCTGCCATCAGCTTACTGGTATCTATCGTAATGTGGCACAACCCTTGATTACCATTAACATCAGCTGTGTCCAATCGAATCCAGTCATGGAAGTAGGGAGTATGGGGTGGGTCACTGACATGGGGAGCAATTTGCCAGCGGCTTTCTAAGGCTGTGTCTGGAACTGTGTTACAAATCGTAATAGTTTTTGTCAGTTTTTCCCCTAATTTTTTAGCCCTCAACTCTAGATAAGGTTGGGATAGTTTTGCCTCTGGAATCCGGATGACGTAGATTGGCTTAAGGGCTTCTAAAGCCGTTTCAGCATCAGGAAAACGGTCTTTAGGTTTCAGCTCTACCATCCTTTTCAGCCACTCCAGCCAACTCAAACTTACTTGAGGTAGACGATGCTGAAAATTGAGACAATAGTCTTCATCAATTAAAGTATTAATCGTAGTCGATGGAGTACCAGTTAGTAAACAAATCAAGGTCGCTCCTAACCCATATAAGTCTGACGCTTTACTTAGGGCTTTATCAAATAACTGTTCCGGAGCCATAAACCCGATAGTGCCTTTGGCTACACTACTCACCGCTAGTTCACTATCACCAATCCGAGCCAAGCCGAAGTCTACCAAAAAAACATTGATCGTCTCATCTACTAAGATATTTTCCGGTTTGATATCTCGATGAATGATCGGAGGAATCCGATGTTGTAGGTAAACCAGAATGTTGAGTAACCCAACCGCGATTTGCTTAATCTCCTCCGGGTCAAAACTACGAGGTACAGCCAAGGAAGGAGCATGTTTGTATTCTTGTATCAAACAACAGCCCCTAGTGGTTTGGAATGACCCTAAGTAACGGGGGATACCGGGATGATTCAGTCCCCGCAAAACTTGAATTTCCCCTTCTATGGTCTCATAGTCTGACCAGTTACTGTTGCGTTGAGCAAACTGAAACTGCTTGATCACTACCAATTGGTGATTGACCTGGTTTCGGGCTAGGTAGGTCACTCTCCCACCAGCGCGATTATGACCCAATTCCCTGATCACTTTGAAATCATGACTGGATAAGTCTAGAAAATTGCTCATGAGT
>NZ_JAAHIE010001066.1:0-1804 GCF_010671945.1 Moorena sp. SIO4E2 | reverse complement strand
CAATTGAAGAATTAGAATGTTTGTTAAATCATCTTTTAAATGAAGGAGGGTTAATTATAAAATGGGTACGAAAAATAAAAAACAAAGGCAATGCTGTTATCACAGTTTAAATGCGCAACAGCTTACAGCACAGTATGTAGTAAAGAAACCTTTAACAAAATGGGTCATCTACTCTGGAATAAACTCCAAAGATGGGGATATAGACGTCATTCCAATAAATCAAAAACCTGGGTCAATCATAAATACTGGGGAAGTCTAGGAGAGGATAAACCTGAAACCTGGACACAAAAAACCCAATGGGGAACCCCTCGTAAAGACAGATGGGTATTTAGGACTGAGAATATGTATCTCTTGAAACATGCCTGGACGAAAGTCAAAAGGCACACCAAATTTCAAAATACTCGTAGCCCTTACGATGGTGACTGTACTTATTGGAGTACCAGACTAGGAAAGCATCCTGAATGTACCCGTCCAAAGGCCAAACTTTTGAAAAGGCAAAAAGGGAAATGTGCCTACTGTGGTCTGACCTTCGGCGTAGCCGACGCTTCGCGAACAAGGATGGAGATTTAATGGAAACACATCATATCGTACCACGCGCATTGGGTGGAACTAAGAAACTGAGTAATCTCGAACTGCTCCACCTGCATTGTCACGACCAAATACATGGAAAAAGAATCAACACTAGGTCGTTGGATATCAACCCATGGTAGAGGTACCAATGTCAATGGTTCCCATGATGAGGAGCCGGATCAAGGGAAACCTTCACGTCCGGTTTTGTAGACGAGTTGGGTGAGGCGACTCCCCGGCTTAGTTTAACAAGCTTAAACCCATGAGGGGGCATGAGATTTAGTACAAATGTTCTGCATAAGTTAAATGCTCCCATCCCATAAGGTTGTAACCGTTAAAACTGTTGAGTAACTGTCTGCGCAGCTGAGAACCCCCTTGGCAATTCAGCACCACTTATATGTGGCTTTCTTTGAAGGAAGCTGATCACATAAAGAAACCCGTGAACGCAGCCATTCTTCAAGCCATTCTGTCGGTTGGAAAGCCAAGCACTATTGTATAGCAGAAGTCAGAAGTCAGAAGTTAAACTCAAGCCAAACTGTAGTTTGAGACTTTTGTCATGTCCTAATTACCCTGGCGACTGCTATAGTATTGCGATATGGCAACATAAAAGTGAATAAAAACAAAATTTTGGCGTGTTGTGGCAATTATATTGGATTGATGGTAATATATGTTTGGCAGTATAATAATATTGACCCTCACAGGAGCAAGTCAAAATTGTAGAACCTATGAACTATGTGCTATAAAATCAAGCTAACACTGATCAGGAGGCTATAGTTTGAGTACAAATGCTCGGCATAAGTGGCATCCTCCGGGAGCAGGTCAAATTTGCCAAACTTTTGAACTACTTGACAAAAACTAAAAATTATGTGGCAATTGCTCCGGTCGTCTTAGTTGCAGAAAAGATCAACGTACCATATGAGCTTGGCTTTTACCCATCAGGGGGCTATAGATCAGGTAAAAATATTAGGCGATAGTGACATGCTCCCCCTATTACCTATTACCCATTACCCAGATAAGCGTACAAATGTTATGCATAAGTGACATGCTCCCGCATGCTCCCACTCTGACCACCTGAAACAATTCGTTGAAAGCTTTGCTCTCTATGTTTTATGATATTGACAACTCAAAGCAGGTTTTTGGCGAATTCGAGACAAGTGTCAGGCACTCAGGGAGATAACTTTAATAATAGATTCAACATTTCTGGTGTTAACCATGTCTGAAACAGTTGATAAACTCA
>NZ_JAAHIE010001065.1:0-1808 GCF_010671945.1 Moorena sp. SIO4E2 | reverse complement strand
ATCACTTGTCTTTGTACAAAGATGGCCTTCCTTTGATGAAACGACTAATTCAAGCTCGTTGCTCTATTACTGCTCCTCCTACTCTTCCGATACCTCTCTAAACCTGACCAAACGTCTTTCCAAAAGAGCCACACCCAAATCTTATAAAGTCATAGCAAAGGACATCATCAAACAAGCTATCAAACAAGGCTTCTCCGAGTAACCTCGACTGGTTAGCATCCTTGATTTCATTTTTACGAACTTTTTCGATTAACTCCCTGACTTCTGAGGTGATCTTATCCTGATACCTAAATTCTCTAGAGATTATATTATCGAGCTTTCCAGGTTCTTTCTTTTCAACCCGCACTGTACGAGGATGTATCACGTGGATGCGATAGGTGTAGTAGGCTCTAGTCATAGCTGTCTGATCAGATAAAGCGATTAATTGCTAAGCATATGCGCTACGCGCACGCTACTTGAGGTGCGGTCAGCGGTCAGCGGTCAGCGGTCAGCCTTCAGCCTATGTGCTACGCGCACGCTACGCGAACAGCCTTCAGCCGTCAGCCGATTTTATTCAAAAGCGTGGCACAGGCTTCGACGCTGTGACGCATAAGCTGATAGTTGATAACTGATAGCTGAATGCTGATAGCTGAATGCTGATAGCTGAATGCTGATAGCTTACCATAGATTTACAACCAAAAGATGCACCCGATTTAAGTCGCTAAATCCTGTTGAAGATTAGCTTTCGGCAGGTTCAATATCCATTCCTTAACATCACTACGACTGAATTTAATTGCTGCCTTATTCTTATTTCGTATTAAGGTTTTTAATCTATCTGCCAGATCGCTGAAAACATCACGGATATCAGCAGTTAACCAGTTCATATCCGGCTCACCCCAGGCGATCCCGCGCAAATTAATAGACTTTATTTCCTTAGGCACTTTAAAGACAATTGCAAATTGGACTGTCAGTATTTTTTGGATTTCCGGCTCTTCAATCCGCCAGTAACACCTTGAGTTACCTTCACCTTGGGAAATAATTTCAAAGTGACCAGCTTCGTAAGCATACTCAGGAATGACAATGAATGCTTTGAGTTCGTTCTTATTTCCTACATTAGCTTTGAGCTCCGCAGGAATAGTTGTAAATTCGGCTAGTTCAGTGCTATCAATCCCGATACTCCAATCAAGATTGCTATTGATACCTAAATTCATGCCCACCCCGAAGTTCATCACAGGTCGCCATTGGCTTTTGGGGAAAATAGACTGAACGATGGGCTCTTTTTCTCCTTTGGGACTGAAGTCAAGCTCACAGCATAATCGCCAAAATATAACCCCTGGTTTAGGACGCAAATCGACAGTCACAGTCATGTAATAGAAATCAAATGCATCACGCATTTGCTGTCGATAAATATTGGTCAATCCCTCTTCAGTTTCTTCAAATAGGTCTTCGGTAAGTAATATCAACTTATCCCTAGGATTGCCAAAGATAACTCTACTTTCCTGCAAGTTTTTAACGGCGGTTCCACCTACACCAAGCTTTGTACTTTCATCCAGGGGACTTTCCCATTTTTTCACTTGCTCAAATAGGTCAGCCAATAAAGTCTCAGCTTCTTGGGGATTCGGTAGCGGAATGTTTTTATCGGTCATTGACTTCAGCTCTCTTTACATTGACAAAGTTACTCATATTTGAAAATCTTGTGTAGTGGACTGACACAGCTAATTTGGTGCATTAGAATCTGCCATCTCTTCCTCTTCAAACACTGGATAAAGATGTTTAAGTTTGACTCTGGCATCCGGGGTTGAAAAATGCCAAATTACTTGACTGGCTGT
>NZ_JAAHIE010001064.1:0-1809 GCF_010671945.1 Moorena sp. SIO4E2 | reverse complement strand
TGATGTAACCATTTTTAATGTAGAGCTCAGTAATGGCAGAACGCAGTTGAAGCAACTCCTCAAACCTTACTTCACGGTTCTCATATTGGTTTTTTTTATCTGCAATTTCTTCTTGCAAAACGGTATTGCCCAAGACCTCCACTTCTGTGACGAAGAATGGCACACTGGATGGAATTGTAACTTCAGGGAGTTGGGGAGAGGAAGGAATTTCCAGACTTGGATCCGGTGGTGATGCTGGAGATTCTTCACGAACAGGAGGAGGTAAATCGGATGGCTTGGGAATAGTTTCCTCAATCCTCTCAGGGGTTTCGGTGGGAAGGTTCACTCCTGGGGGTGGATTAGACTGAGCCACTGCTCCCATAGTTAGGCTCACGATGGGAAGAATGCTAGAGCCTGAAATTACAATAATCGATTTCAGTGTATGATACATAGTTTCAGCCTTGTTCGCATTGCTGAATCTTTGGATGAATAGGAGTGGGGTGGGCATGCTGCTTGCTCGGGAATGAAATAGGCAAGATGCCTGCTCGGAAATGAAACAGGCAAGATGCCTGCTCGGGAATGAAATAGGCAAGATGCCTGCCTGGTCGGAAATGAAACAGGCAAGATGCCTGTTCTACAGCTAGATGCTTGTTCCACCAAGATGCCCGAGGCAGGAAACAGGCAAGATGCCTGCCTGGTCGCAAATGAAACAGGCAAGATGCCTGTTCTACAGCCAAATGCCTATTCCACAACACTATTAAAATCATCCCGTATTTATAGCACTACGCATTAAAGTGTTTGACATTGATAAAAGCTCAAAAGCTGTTGTAGTCAACTTTTCCATGCATGGCTCTTGCCTTGGGCGTAGCGCTATATCTAACCAAATACTTCCCCCAACCCCCAGAGGCTGAGGGTGTTTTTGGAAAGAGTCTTAAACAAAGTTAAAGTCCGCAGAGGTCACGACATTAGTGGTGTCTTCTACCACACCGATAAGATCGTTCTTATAGTAAATCAAGGTATCCTTTGCACTGCTGCCAGACCAGTTTTGGAAGCTCAGTGAGTAGTCACTGGAACTACCATAAACCTGGAACTTATCTCCCTCAGACCAGTAGAAGTCGGTAATTGTGGCATAGCCCGAGCCTAGATAGAATGCCCCAAAGGCATTCCCCAAAACAAATGTATCTGCTCCATCATAAGAACCTTGAACACCAGGCTGGGATGAACTGTAGTCTCCGCTTAGGATATCGTATTCTCCGATAGTGCCACCATAACCATTGAGGATGTCATTACCGGAACCCCCGACTAATGTATCGGTGCCCGTTCCTCCAAGTAATGTATCATGGCCAGATTCACCCTTAAGGCTGTCATGGCCGGAACTGCCACTTAAGTAATCGTTCCCAGAGTAACCTAGAAGGGTGTCGTTACCTGAGCCACCATACATATTGTCATTGCCAGTCCAGCCATCCAGATAGTCGTTACCACTCTCACCGTAGAGCTTATCGTTGCCGCTATTACCATATAAATTATCGTGTCCAGAGTAACCTAGAAGGGTGTCGTTACCTGAGCCACCATACATATTGTCATTGCCAGTCCAGCCATCCAGATAGTCGTTACCACCCTCACCGTAGAGCTTATCGTTGCCGCTATTACCATACAAAGTGTCGTTCTTCGGACCGCCAATCAGGGTATCATTGCCGCCATTACCCGTCATTGTCCAAGACTTCCATTTCTTGAATATCCACCAACCTTCCTTGTGGGCTTGAAAGTAATTGTTAGCATTGTTACCGATGTAATTTCCCATGGTTTTTACTCCTGAGAGCATTGAATTGT
>NZ_JAAHIE010001063.1:0-1809 GCF_010671945.1 Moorena sp. SIO4E2 | reverse complement strand
ACGAATGCTTAATTGTGTTATTTAAAAGCTGATAGCTGATAGCTGATAGCTGAATGCTTACACAGGGAGTCATGGAACTGAGTAATTTCAGGTAGAGGTTAATGCTGATAGCTAATAGCTGATAGCTAATAGCTGACAGCTGATAGCTGACAGCTGACGGCTGATAGCTGATATTATATTTAGCTTCCATTCAACTCTTTGGCATCAGCTAACACCGGATTGATATCATACCAACATCCGTGGTCATTACAATACTCAAACACAAACAAACTCTTCAACAGGATTTGGTATTCCTCCTCACCCCTGACAGTTTTGTGTTCAGCCACATGTCTGAGCAATTCCCACTCATCCGGTGTAATTGCCCTGCTCAATTCATTGCGACGCTGACTAATCACACTTTCTACCAAGTTACGAGATAAAGGCGGTTCGTCTTTCCTGAGGCAGTTACGGAGCAGCACCAGCAAATTCCTGACATGACCCCCACTGACTAGACACAGCCGATCCAATGTTTGTGGGCTATCAAACACTTTTGTAATTAAACTCAGCCGTTGCTCTGGCTCCACATCTGGGAAGGCTCTGGCTAAGATCATCTGTCGCAGCAAAGCAATTCCGGCATCACTGGGACTACCATCTGGTTCTTGTACCTGTACCATCGGTAACAGTAAATGCTCACAACCAAAGCGATTCCTGAGGTTTTCTTGGTCATTGGAAAATGCCAAAATCAGGGGAATGGTGTAGACCACATGGCATTTGAGTTGATTAAGATACTCCCCCTGGTCTACAAACAAATATTCTGGCTGATTGCGTTGCCCTGACTTAGGTTTATTATGGATCCGGTCAAGATTATCCACAATCACCACTAGTCCAGCTTTACCCTGCTGTTGCAGCTGCTGTTGAGCTGGTTCAATCAGTTCTGTATTAATCGCTTCTACAATATTGTTGACCCGTGGCTCTAGATGTTGTCGCAATAGGGAGCGAATGTCCTTAGAATTCTTAGCTTTCGTAGTAATTTCTCCAATCCCAAACGCTAGGGAATACTCCCCCTCTTGTGAGCTGATGCCAATCTCATCAGGTATTTTAACCCCTACACCAGCGGCCTGAAACTCAGGAACTTTGAATTTCAACCCGGTCACCTCGGAGTTTAACAACTTAGCCGCCCCTTGCACTAACCCTTGGAAGCGGGTGGGTTGGAGTCTAATTTTAGCTTCCTCCAGACTTTGAATCACCTGACGAGCAATGGTCAGCAAAATATCACTGATCTCTACATCTGCGAGGTCCAAGTCATTAGAGGACTCAAAATAGACGACATGAAATCCCTGTTGTTCTAATTCCCGTTTCAATCGCGATAACTCGGTAGACTTGCCACAGCCCATGTGTCCGGTAAACAACTGACAGGTGGGTTCGTCTTCTGAGAAGGTAATGGTGCGTCTGAGTTCTCGAATAATATTGCTGCCCCGCACCTTGGAAAAATCAATGTAATATTGTTGGTCTTCAGCCCTCCCCACATTCAGGGTTTTACTGGGATTACAGACCCGAAAAAATCTGCTGAAATTCACTGTCATTAAACTTCCCCCCGGTAGACGAATTGACTATTGTCAGATTACACCCCGATATCTGCCAGATCGACATCGCTGACCAATTTACGCTGCAAACGGATATACAGCCTCTATATAATTTATCGACTTAATAGCTACACATTATGCAATTGACATTTTCCATTAACTGCAATAAAACGTAACATTATTCTCAATCCTGATGGTATATGATGCCGTAGCTGCGCAGAAAGTTGCCTGAAATTTCATAAATGCT
>NZ_JAAHIE010001062.1:0-1812 GCF_010671945.1 Moorena sp. SIO4E2 | reverse complement strand
CGGAGTACCTGAGCAGCAAAGATTATTTATAGTCTTTTACTTTTCTTTATTTTCTGCAAAATGCCTTTTACTACCCCCTTAGTTAGACAACTATTCCGGTGAAACCTGATCCTCAACCAGGATACCCTATTTTTGGCATCCATCTAAGGGTACAAAGGACAATTTTGAGTTAAGTAAAGGGTTATTCAAGTAAAATGTATATGAAGCTACCTATATTTTAGAGCGTTTATTTAGTATTGACCATAGGTAGTGTACTTTTTTGACACTCCCCGTCCTAGAAGGACGAGGATTCTTTCTTCATAGGGATTCCAACAAACTTGCCCTCGGAAAGCATCTTGACCCTGTGTCCCACGGCTGCAAGTCCACGTAGAAGGACTACTTGAGCAGCTGCCACATCTCTATCGGTTGTGTAGCCGCAATTTTCACAACGATGTACACGCTCAGCTAACGTCTTTTTGCCAGTTTCAGTTAAGCAATTGGGGCAGACTTGACTAGTCTTTTTAGAGTCTACTTTTTGGAAATAAACGCCACGCTTAAAACAGCATTGCTCTAATACCTGGAAAAACTGTCCCCATCCTGCATCTAGGCAGTGCTTACCCAACATCCCTCTAGCCAACCCTTTGAGATTTAGATCTATGTCCTTCGGACAGGCTTCGCCAACAACAAAGATCATCCCAGCCCAATCCCAGAGATTATGAGCTAATTCCCAATAGTCATCTTTTCTGATGTTAGCGATTCGTTCGTGTAACTTGTTGACTTTCTCTTGTGCTTTGCGACGGTTTCCACTTCCAATGCGTTTCCTACTTACCCTCCTTTGCAGCAATTTAAGCTTGCGTTCGAGGCGTTTGAAAGGGCGCGGATTAGGAAACAGAGCACCGTTGCTGACAGCCACAAAATGCGAAATTCCCACATCAATCCCCAATGCTTCTCCGTGAGGCATAACTTGGGGAATATTTACGTCCCACGCTAACGTGAGCATTACATACCAACCCGAGGATCGTTTAATCACTCTAGCTTGCTTGACTCTAGCTAAGCCAGGTATCTCTCGTGATTGTCTCAACTTCACCCAGCCAATCTTGGGGAGTTTTACTCTGCCAGGTTCGAGGGGTTTAACACCTAGTTGCGGAAAAACAAAAGACCGCATTTGTCCGTGCTTCTTAAAGCGAGGAAAACCATGGCCTTGCTCCCACATACTAACAAAAGCTTTTTCTAGTCTTTTTAGTGTTTGCTGTAAAACATGAACTTGAACAGCTCTTAATTCTTCAATAGTTTTCCTAGCAGCAGTTAACCCACGACACTGACTGGCATAAGTAGGACGCGCACGCATCTGTTGGAATAATGTACTCACTACGGACAGAGCAAGCGTTAATCTGACAGCTACGAGACTTATACCAATCCTTGCGCTCAGCTAATCCATAATTATAGACCTTGCGGCATTGCTCCAACCAGTCTTCAAATATTTTTGATTGTTGTTTGGTGGGTTTTAGCTTGAACTCGTAGGTGAGATTAAACACTTTGCTTACCTCCTTAGCCTAATTATCACCCATTCTTGAGCTATGATGCAAGCGTTAGCTCAAGAATGGATGCCATTAAAATTAAAGCCGTCCTTTTAGGACGGGGCTTGAAACCCATTATTTTTGGTCAAGCGTTAAGGGGTTATCCCGATCACAATAGAAAAATGTTTTGGTGGAAGTAACCGGCAACTTGCACCTTATTTATTACCTTATATTAGAGTTCAGCAAAAAAATTTAGGAGTCCATGCGTATATCGTTAAACTGGCTGCGAGAACTAGTAGAGGTAACTCTGACACCA
>NZ_JAAHIE010001061.1:0-1815 GCF_010671945.1 Moorena sp. SIO4E2 | reverse complement strand
ACCAGTAAGGTTAATGGCAAATTTGTTAATGGTGAACCAATGGCTATAGAAGCAACTTACATAATGAAATCTCCAGAAGAGTGGGATCGTTTCATGCGTTTTATGGAACGGTATAGTGAAGAAAATGGCTTAGGATTTACTAAATCCTAACAGTATTAAGCTAAGTCTTCAGTGCTGGGTATTAATGTCTGGCCAACCGTCAACCCTCAAAAACGCTTAAGCATATGCGCTACGCGCACGCTAAGCGAACAGCCGTCAGCCGTTGGCCTTTGGCTGATAGCTGATAGCTGATAGCTGATAGCTTACTAACAAGCTGAGTACTCAGCACTATACCCAAGTTAGATATCGCTGATTTCCTTAGTAATCACATTAATGGGAGGAGAGCAATATACGCAAAGCTCATTAGCGATCGCTACCGCTTCTTCAGGGGTTTTATCTAAGTACATTGCGGTCAGAGCATAATCTTGTCCAGCACCAATGGCACCAAATTCATTAATTTTATCAACAAGATAGCCATCACTGATACAAAAAATATCCTGTTCTACTGCTAACAAATATTCGTTTCTGCGACCAAAGGTATCGTCTTTATCCTTTGCCCAACTATAAAATTCCACAATAAAATCGAGAACAGCCTCAACGGTAGGAGCTGCTGGAGAATGGTTTCTGGCAAATATTTGCATGAAACTCAATTCCATGGTATAACCCACGCCGCCAATAATCATGTTATTGATTTCAAATAGCTTGCCCCACTCATCCCCAGTTACCCGGTGAGTTTGCTTGAGGTATCCTGACAGCCGAATGCTATCGGAGGCAAAAACTAGTTGATCAGGGTATTTTCTGGCAGCGACAACGCTCATAAGTTGCTCCTAATGGTTTTAGTCGATGATTACGGTGAAACAGGCACCGATATAGCAGTCATTAACAAACTAGTTTAGCCTTATCCATCGCAACCAGTTCCTCTAGGGTGGGCAGTGCCTGGGGTGACCGGGTGTGGGGTGACCGGGTGTGGGGTGACCGGGTGAGGTGTGGGGTAGGGTGTTCACTTTGTGCGATGGCCATAGCTTAAACTTCATGCACTTTTTGTCTGATAGTATCAGACAGTGTATCTCTTGCATGATATCCATTCTGGGCTCAGGCCCATAATAAACAGCCTAGGCAGTGCCTACTAATATCAAGTCTGGTTGAATACCCATAATTAAGGAGAGGGTGGGGACGGTGGGAGGTGTGGGGAGATGGGGAGATGGGGAGATAGGGGAGATAGGGGAGATTTTTATTAAGGGTAATTATCCTGACATGATCTAACGCCCTGTGGCCAGCTGATCTGATCTCGGTGCATCTCAATGCAGGGCGGTCTTGGGGGAAACCCCCACTCGCGCTTTGCATCAAAACGGGAGTAGGAAACAGGAAAAAAATCCTGTGTACCTGATTAAGATCAGAACCGCTATCAGAAACACATTTTGAAACCCAAACCCCAGGAAGGATTAGCTGAGGAGAATAGTGTTGGAATCGGGAAGAAGTAGTTTTCGAGACTTCTTCCCGACTCCCGACTCCCGATTCCCGACTCCCGATTCCCGACTCCCGATTCCCGACTCCCGATTCCCGACTCCCGATTCCCGACTCCAAATTCTAAATTCTAAATTCTAAATTCTAAATTCTAAATTCTAAATTCTAAATTCTAAATTCTAACTTCCCGACTCCCGATTCCCCTAGACAAGATTTCCAAGACCAGCGATTAAGCCACGACAGACACCAGTGAGAAAATCTAAATCTAGGGTATCAATGCGATCGCTTGGTTGATGGTAATGGGGATTGCGC
>NZ_JAAHIE010001060.1:0-1817 GCF_010671945.1 Moorena sp. SIO4E2 | reverse complement strand
CCGATTCCTGTAGTTCTTCTGGGGTCATTTTTAATTAATCTTTTGGTTTCAGTACCAGTTTCACTTTCAGGTTAGCATTTGCCGCTGACCTAGTAATATATAAATTTCCTTCTCCTTCAAAACTAAACCCCAATTCTACCTCAGCCTTCTCAATATCCATCTCCTTATTCAGCTCTTTCCAAGTCTGAGCAATGGGCTTGCATGTCTTTACCAACAACGGTCGAATCTTATCGAAAGTAGAACTAACTTTATCAGCAAAACCACCAGAGATAGCTTGGACTTGATTACCTGGTACTTCTACTTCTACTAAAGTGCCATCGTCTAATTCAATCAGCTTAGTTGCCATTACAATTTGCTACGTTAAGTTTATATAAGTTAAGTTATCAGCTTAAGCGCTACGCGCACGCGTGCGCGTTCAGCTTTCAGCTATTATCTATCATATACAGCGGTTTGCAATTCAATTAGGTACAAAGTTTTGGGATTTTAGGGAGCAGGGAGCAGGGAGCACAGAAGAGGGAAGAGGGAAAATAATGTGTACCTCATAGCTACGAGAAACGCTATATATCGTCTAACGGGCTGACAACCAGCATTATTCGTCTTACTAGATCAACGGATCTGGGGAGATGGGTATGCCTGGATTTACCCATCTCCCGACTCCCAAACAAATTTGTTACAAAAGTTTTTAAAATATGTTATAATAAAAGATTATTTTGTGTTATTATAAAAATGTGGTCGTTAAACGTCCACGGGAAGAGCCAGCCCACAGATTTTCCCGGGTCTCCGGCTGGCTCTTGGTCCCCATCTAAGGAGATACATCAATTATGTCCTATTCTGAACGGCTTCATCCGTGGGTGATAGTCCGCCTATTGCCAAAGATGCAACGAGTGATTGTGGCTCGGTTCCGTAAGCGATCCGATGCCGAAGGTCACTTGCAGGCACTGAAACGACTGATGCCCGATGCTGAATTTATTATTATTTTTGATTTAGGGAAGCCGATGGAACCAGACTCTGAAGACTCTTAGGGATTTGGGTGATTCGTGATTCCATAGCGCTGCACCCAAGGGAGTAGGGAGTAGGCGTCGGGAAATGAAACGGGCAAGATGCCCGTTCCACCAACATGCCCGTTCCAACAACATGCCCGTTCCACCAACATGCCCGTTCCACCAACATGCCCGTTCCACCCACCGGGTCAAAGTCAAACTACTCTTCCCGATTCCCGATTCCCGATTCCCTGGGCGCAGCGCTATATTAAAGGATTTTGTTGTAGCGGCGGATATCTGGTGTATCAGCCACTAAGCCATCAAGTTGGTTGATGGCAACTTGGAGATGCTCACTGACCAGATGAGTATCGAGTGCTTCTGGTGTTGCCCACTCTTCCACAAAGGTAAAATCTGTTGGTTTTGTCCGATTTTGAAGTAATTCGTATTTCAAGCAACCTTCTTCTGCTCTTGTGGGTTCAATCAATGCGCTCAGGACAGCTTTGAGTTCCTCAACTTTATCTGGGAGGGCTACAAGACGGGCAACAACATGCAAGCTAGAGTTAGACATATAACAAAGGGAGTAGGGAGTAGGGAGTAGGGAGTAGGGAGTAGGGAGTAGGGAGTAGGGAGCGGTGCGACCCGTGGCGAATTTAATTACGGGTCAAGCGCACCGTACGGAATAGGGAACAAAAATTATCACAATTCATTTGGGTGTGGCTCTTTTGGAAAGACGTTTGGTCAGGTTTAGAGAGGTATCGGAAGAGTAGGAGGAGCAGTAATAGAGCAACGAGCTTGAATTAGTCGTTTCATCAAAGGAAGGCCATCTTTGTACAAAGA
>NZ_JAAHIE010000106.1:0-17879 GCF_010671945.1 Moorena sp. SIO4E2 | reverse complement strand
GGTGGTCAGATGACTCAGATGCGCCCAGTCAGAGGGTTGACCAATCTTTGTCTTCAAGGCATTGTAGAGGCGGGAGTTTATTTTCACAGCATTTTTGGGATGTGAGTGGTTTCTTTCCTGAGAATGCACCGCGACCCCAACCAGATGTCAATGCCCAAAGCGCCCATCCCTGGTAAGGGGTTCGTGAAATCGCGCTCAACTTTTGTCAGTCAACCAGGGCAGTAGCAGTTTATGGAGCGAATGTGAAAATAGGTTGAAGGTTAATCGGTTGAAGGTTACTGGCGCACGGAATAAGAATATAATGACTTATTTGCAGCGAGTGGTTTTAAACTCGAACAACTCGTTTATACTGAGAAAATGAGAAAAGTCCAACAGTGCTCGAGTTTAGCCTTCAATAAAGATTTTTTTGACCTCAACTATTAGGTTTTACACCTCAACTTTCAGGTAGAAAACGTAGTAGTGTTAAAAAATTAGTTAATTGACTACAGTCTGCCAAAAGTAGGAGAAGCAAAAAAGAAATGAAAAAAATGATCAAAACTTGTTTTGTAACGTTATTAACCTGTATGCTAGTGCTAACAATCAATGGGATGAATGCCCTGGCGAGTAGTGAAACTGAGATGGAAATATGTGACTTAACTCTACATTCATTTTGTGACCGTGATCTGTTGCCGACGCAATATGTGGAACTTATTGCTCCCCCTAACCATATCTCATTTCTTCTTTTGAAAAATGATGCTCCAGGAGATAGAAACGGTCAAATAGAAAATGATGATGATTATGTTACTTACAGCGCTAGCGAAATAACAACTTACTTAGCCACGTTTTCCAATAGTGAAGACATCACAAAAAGGCTGAAAATATCCAACACTGACGCTATAACAGAGTCTCCGCAGCATTGGACATTTTATCATAGACCTGCACAAGTGGTCAAATTGGTTAACGTATTTGCTGCCAATAAAAATTAATCAATTCGGGAGCATACTATTTTGGGAAATATCTCTTATTCTATAGGCATTAACATCACGTTAATACAGCTTAATGTGGTATGTTTATTCCAAATTTGGATGCTCCCAGAAAGTCTGTAATGACTCATAAAGCTTGAAAAATAAATTGTTTTCGGCCTATTTATTACATCTTTATAAGTCTGACAAAATCTGGCAAAGTGGTATAGCAGAAGTCAAAAGTCAGAAGTCAGAAGTCAGAAGTCAAACTCTTGCGCTTACTTAGGTTTGAGACTTTTGTCATGTCCTAACTGCCCTGTCTTGATGCAGTCGCTCATGGTTTGAAGTTACCGTAAGACAGTTGAGCCTTAATCAATAAGTTTTAACCCTTTTTTGCATAACCTACCAACCATAAAGGCTCAACGTAATCAGGTTTCGTCTCCGGGGGAAACCACGGCAGTCGCTCATGGGGGGGACCCCCAAGACCGCGCTGCCTCCCCAAGACCGCGCTGCATCGCTGGCGACTGCTATATTTTAAAAATATACTTAGTAATGTAAAAAATAAGTCGTCATAACAAGTAATTTAAATATGATTAGCTAGAAAGGGGGATTAAGTTAAAAGCCAATTATTTTTCATTTTCCGTTTCCCCAATGAATAGTAAACTACTTCAACAAGTCCGGGTTTTAGACCCAGTTTCTGGAATTGACCAAGTCGCTGATGTGCTGATTACTGATGGTGTAATCACGGCAGTAGAAACTCACATCAAGGAAATCTCTGGCGATACAGTGGTGCAAGATTGTCAGGGACACATTTTAGGACCAGGACTAGTAGACCTCTACAGCCATTCTGGTGCACCAGGACATGAGCAACGGGAAACCTGGTCTTCACTACTGGCAGCAGCGGCAAATGGAGGCTTTACTCGCTTAGCCATTTTGCCTGACACTAAACCCCCCCTAGACAATTCTGCTGTTTTAGCACAACGGCAAGAACTCCAAAACTCTCCCTATCTAAGCCTCCCCCCTTGCTCACCTCAACTCTATCACTGGGGTGCCTTCACCATCGGGTTAGAAGGACAGCAAATGACTGAATTAGCTGAACTAGCTTTAGGGGGAGTAGTGGGCTTTACCGATGAAGGTCCTTTATGTAATTTAGCACTAGTTCGACGGTTGTTGGAATACCTACAATCCTTGGGTAAACCAGTGGCACTTTGGGCTTGTGACCCTAAGTTGGCAAATGGGGGAGTGATGCGAGAAGGTATCCAGTCAATTGCTTTGGGTTTGCCAGGGAATCCTGCGATCGCAGAATCATCCGCTATCGCTGCCTTATTAGAAGTGGTAGCAACCACTGGCACGCCAGTCCATCTCATGCGTATCTCCACCAGTCGTGCTGTCCAATTGATTGAATCAGCCAAAGCAGCGGGGTTGCCAGTAACAGCCAGTACCACTTGGATGCATCTATTGCTCAATACGGAAGACTTATGCAGTTACAACTCCAATTTGCGCTTGGAACCGCCGTTGGGAAACCCAGTTGACCAAGCCGCACTGATCCGAGGTGTTCGGGAGGGGATTATTGATGCGATCGCAATTGACCACGCTCCCTACACTTATGAAGAAAAAACCGTTGCCTTTGCTGAAGCACCACCAGGAGTGATTGGTTTAGAGCTAGCCCTACCCCTGCTCTGGCATACTCTAGTCGAGACAGGGGATTGGTCAGCTTTAGAACTTTGGAAAAGTCTTAGCACAAATCCTGCTATTTGTCTACAGCAAGACCCCCCTAGCACTGCTACTGGTCAATCCGCTGAGTTAGTCTTATTCAATCCTCAATCCCCTTGGATTGTTCACCAAAAAAACCTCAAATCCCTTTCTAGTAATACCCCCTGGCTAGGGCAAGAATTAATTGGTCGTGTCGTGCAAACTTGGTGTCCAGCGAGCGAAGCGAGTGTAAAATATGAATAATGAAGTACTTAGACTTCATAAGTCAGTTGACTGATTTAATCCTTCAGGATAAATCGGATTTGGTTTCAATTTCCCCATTCGATTTAACGGCCAAAACCGCACTACAGCACGACCGATAATTTTGTCACGAGGGACAAAGCCCCAGTGGTGAGAGTCGTAACTATTGTTACGGTTATCTCCCAGTACTAGGTATTGGTCTGGTGGTACTGTTTGTGGTCCAAAATCGTACTGTGGTGCTTCTTCGATATACTTTTCCTCTATTTCTTTATCATTGATATAAACTCGCCCATTTTTCACCAAAACCTTGTCACCGGGTAAACCAATTACACGCTTGATAAAAGCATCTTTAAAGTTTTGCTCTTTCAGCCTTTCAGTGGGAGCAAATACCACAATTTCTCCTCGTTGTGGGTCTTGGAAAAAGCGATAACTTATCTTATCAATAATCAAGCGGTCGTTAATCTGTAGTGTCGGTAGCATCGATCCCGATGGGATGTATCGCGCTTCAGCCACAAACGTGCGAATCCCAAAGGCAAGAACAGCACTCAAGCTAATCGTTTTGATTCCTTCTACCCAAGCATTGTCTTTAGAAGGCTGTGTAGGTTTTTTTTCTGGTCTTTTATCTGGTACACGACTCATATCCATTCAACTACTACCGATACACAAGTTTGAGGAAATTTAAACAAATAGCTGATTGGGAAATTATCAGCAAGTTTAACAGCAAATTTAACAGCAAATTTAAACCTCTGGGGTTTTCTAGCTAGATCTTAAAAATTTAAAGTTAGTAGGGGAGCCTAAATCAAGATTATGTAAAGTTTTGTGAATAAAGTCAATTTGGCAGGACAACCCTGTTTGTTTGTGCCATGGTGGTAGGTTAGCTGCGGTTGTCTGTATTTAGCTATATATCAGGTTTGTATCTACTGTATCTACCTAGACACCGAGCAGGGAAACTGTCAAATTCTAACATCCTCCTATGTTGTCTGACTTTTGCTTGTTTATCCGCCATGCTCGTATTCTATTGCCCTCTGGTGAATTTTTACTGGGGGATATCCACACCTGCGGTCGAAGGATTGTTCAGGTTGCCCCAGAAATCCCAGTGCCAACGGACGTTACGGCATATAAAGAAATAGACGCTCAAGGCTTAACTTTGTTGCCAGGGGTAATTGATCCCCAAGTCCATTTTCGGGAACCAGGTCTAGAACATAAAGAAGACTTATTTACTGCCAGTTGTGCCTGTGCCAAGGGTGGAGTGACGTCCTTTTTAGAGATGCCGAATACTCGTCCTCCGACGACGACCCAAGCCCCACTGGATGACAAGCTCAAGCGAGCGGCAGATAAGTGTTTAGTTAATTATGGCTTTTTTATCGGTGCAACACCAGCAAATCAGCCAGATTTGCACAATGCCCAGCCGACTTGTGGGATTAAGATATTCATGGGTTCAGCTCATGGTGCACTATTGGTAGATCATGAAGCAGTGATAGAACCAATTTTTGCTCAAGGTTTTAGCGAAGGTTCTCGGAAGTACAATCGCTTAATTGCAGTACACGCTGAAGACCAAGCTAGAATTAATCAGCGGCGTAAGGAATTTGCTGGAATTACTGACCCTGCTGTTCACTCTAAGATTCAGGACAATCAAGCTGCCCTTAATGCCACCAAGTTAGCCCTGAAGTTGTCTAAAAAATATCAGCGGCGCTTGCATATTTTGCACCTATCCACAGCGGAAGAAGCTGAATTGCTTAGGGAAGACAAACCTAGCTGGGTGACGGCGGAAGTCACTCCCCAGCACTTATTACTAAATACCGATGCCTATGCAGAGATTGGTACCCTGGCACAGATGAATCCGCCTTTGCGCTCCTGCCACGACAACGAAGTTCTTTGGCAAGCTCTACTCGATGGCGTGATCGATTTTATCGCTACAGACCATGCTCCTCATACCTTGGAGGAAAAAGCCAAAGGGTACCCCCACACTCCTTCGGGAATGCCTGGAGTAGAAACATCTCTGCCACTGATGCTGACTCAAGCCATAGAGGGACGGTGTAGTGTGGCTCAAGTATCTGACTGGATGTCTACAGCAGTTGCTAAGGCTTATGGAATTCCCAACAAAGGTGCGATCGCTCCTGGCTATGATGCGGATTTGGTACTGGTAGATTTGGAAAATTACCACCCAGTGTTACGGGAAGAACTTTTAACAAAATGCGGCTGGAGTCCTTTTGAAGGTTGGAACTTAACCGGATGGCCAGTGATGACCATTGTTGGTGGTCAAGTAGTCTACGACAGAGGAAAATTGAACACAGATGTGCGAGGTGAAGCTTTAACTTTTACCAGTTAAACACTATCGGATTTAACTATAGGATTTAATAATAGGATTGAATAGGTAGTGGGAAAAAATTAAAGTTGACTGTTGATATCAAGAAATAGGGAACTTCGGATCAGGAAACAGAAAGGGGTTGAGTAACTCTAATCAAGTTAACAACACAGTTAACGGAATTTATGTCCAGGTACTTAACCTTGGCCTTTCGGCCACGCGATCGCGTTCAACCTTTCTAACCTTAGACCTTAAACCTTCTAACTTATCAAACAGGCAACCTCAATCCCACTAACCTTTAACCTACTCTACACTCGACGCCAAGGGCGAACAACCAGATAACCTATCCAACAGCCAACCTAAATCAAACTGACCGTTACAGGTGAATTGAGCCTGACGTCCACCGTCCTGGGAATAGGTTAGTGTCAGATGTAGATAACTGGGTGGCAAATAGTGTAGGCGCTCAGCCCACTCGATGGCCACAATTCCCGGAGCAACCTCAATTCCCTCCGAGTAGTGTTCTGGGTTTAATGACTCTACTTCTGAGGTGGATAAGCGGTACAAATCGAGGTGATACAGGGGAAGACGTCCCTCTGTGTACTCATTGATCAGAGTAAAGGTGGGACTAACAATGGCATCAGAAATGCCTAGTCCCTCACCAATACCCTGAACTAGGGTTGTTTTGCCAGCCCCTAAGTCTCCCTCCAGCAAAATGATGCTACTAGCTGGGAGAGTTTTCCCCAATTCCACACCTAGCGTACGGGTTGCTTCAGCATCAGCTAGAAAAATTTTGGTCATTAGTTATTAGCAATAGAGTACCTCGAATAATGGTTATTCTGAGTTAACATCTCAGCTTTTATTTTCCTTTAAAAATTTTCATCGCACTCACCTTATCTAAGCATGCGCTCGACTATACCATCGTAATAAAACCCTTGCCAGCCTTTCTGAATTGTGCCGCACTAAATTAGTTTCCTCATCTTCATACATTACATTGGTCACTACAATCCGACGCCCTAATTTAGAAGTTTCTTCTCGATCTAGAAATACTGGATGAGACTTAACTTGAGCATACTTAATCAGTGAGCCAGCTGAGGGGTATTTTCGATTCACCAGTATCGCGTTAAATAGCCTTTTCCCACAGGCTTCATCAATAGCTTTGATATGATCAGAGACACTATATCCATCAGTTTCCCCTGGCTGGGTCATGATATTACAAACGTAGATGCGGGGTATCAAGCGAGCTGCGATCGCATCGGTAATTTCTGGCACCAACAGATTGGGAATAATGCTGGTATAGAGGCTACCGGGTCCTATTATAATATAATCTGCTTCCTGAATTGCCTTGAGTGCTGCTGGTAAAGCAGGTGGATGTTCGGGAGTACAACCAATTTTTTTGATCACTCCCCGAGCATCAGTAATATTAGACTCTCCTTCAATCCGACGTCCATCAGCTAATTCAGCCCAAAGGCTGACATCAGTTAGGGTAGCTGGCAACACTCTTCCTCGCACTGCTAATACCTGAGAACTAGCAGCAACAGCTTGTTCTAGATCCCCAGTAATATCACTCATTGCGGTCAGGAAAAGGTTTCCAAAACTGTGACCGACTAAACCACTACCAGCTCGAAAACGGTATTCAAACAGTTCGGTTAACAACTTTTCTTGGTCTGCCAGTGCCGTTAAACAGTGACGAATATCCCCCGGTGGTAGCACTCCAATTTCCCGTCGCAGCCGTCCACTGGAACCGCCATCATCAGCTACCGTAACAATAGCAGTGATATTAGCACTATAAACCTTTAGTCCTCTAAGTAAGCTAGAAAGACCAGTGCCACCCCCAATGACTACAATTTTCGGTCCCCGGTTTAACCGACGATGATCCATCAGCACATCAATCAGTTTTCGATCGTGGTCGGGTTTTAAAACTTCCGTAATTGATCCTACCGTCCGGGTTTGCCCCCAGAAGATGAAAACCAGACCCAAGATCAGCGCAATTGGACCAGACACATGGTTAGGAATAATGGTGGTAATTTTCTCTAAAACTTGGGCTGTGAATTTAATGATGTAAAAAACTGGGGTCAGCTTTACCCAAATCGCTAATCCCAAACTTGTTAGCACTACACCACCAGCACTTAAAAGTATCCAACGCTTCACCAGTAATCCAGGGGCTAACCACTTAAACCAACGGTTGACCCGCTGAGGAATTCGACCTCTCGATTCATTTTGTAGGGTACGTAGAGCTCTTTTGAAAAGACTGATTGAGGACATAACTACACTCAGTATGGTAAATACAAAAGCTGGATAGACATTGCTGGTCGAACTCCAGCACTTGACAAGGAGGCGATGCATGTAGTGAGGAACGGCTAAGGCTCCGGAAGTGCCTGTCAGATTGGTACTTTCTTTGCCTAATCAAACATTCGTGTGAAAAGCGCGTGATTCACATAGCCGCTCACCCTTCAGGTATAGCGGTTTTCATTGATATTACTGATAAAGGTGCGCGCCTCCTAGGGCGCGAGGGATTGCTCGCGCCCTAGGGTCGCACCTCAATGGTGAATTCACCATGAAGCTGGTACTGATCACCACAGTTTCAGATAATTAGGCTAAGGTGTGATTAATACAATATCCGGTACCTAAACGTTATGATCAGAATTTACCCGTGGATATGCCGAAAGTGGTGAGGTCGATTGAGTTGCCATTTAGGGTATGAGAGTAGTAGCGTAACCCCAAAAAATACGGGGTGAAACAGAATAATCCCAAGTAGTCAGCTACCCCAGACTTCTTTGATTCCCGTTAAGGTGTGGCTGCTTAGAGGTCATGACTTAATGCCGAACGCTACAGGTACTAGGGATCATAGCACTAGGTAATAGGGATGATAGCACTAACACCATTAACCTAATTTAGTGATTACACTCGAAAGGGATTAACTGCAGTGAGCCAGATGGAAAAGCGAATTTTGGGAATTGACCCAGGACTAGCTACTTTAGGTTTTGGCGCAATTAGTTGCCAAACCACCAAAATTAGTAAGTCAGCAAACACAAAAGGCTCCTTAGGAGTGGCCAAGCCTTCTAGGCAGTCACTAATACAGGCAACCCTTGAACCATTGCAGTTGCTAGATTTTGGCATCATCCAAACCCCTGCCAAGACTGATTACGGCTCACGACTGTGTACGATTTACGAGGATTTACACACCCTGCTTGAACACTGCCAACCGGATCTGGTGGCGATTGAAAAACTTTTTTTCTACCGTATGAGTACTACGATCTCCGTAGCTCAGGCACGGGGTGTTGTGGTGTTAGTAACAGCACAACATCAAGTTCCAATGGTAGAGTTTACACCGGGTCAGATTAAACAGGCAATGACCGGATATGGTAATGCGGATAAATATGAGGTTCAGCAGGCTGTTATGCGGGAGTTAAACTTAGACACCATCCCCAAACCAGATGATTTAGCAGATGCCTTGGCAGTCGCATTGACCGCCTGGTTTCATATGTCTTGAACACTTTACTATATCTGTGAACTATATCTTTGAACTATATATTATATTTGTGAACTATATCTGTGAACTATATCTGTGAACTATATCTGTGAACTATATCTGTGAACTATATCTGTGAACTATATCTGTGAACTATATCTGTGAACTATATCTGTGAACTATATCTGTGAACTATATCTGTGAACTATATCTGTGAACTATATCTGTGAACTATATCTGTGAACTATATCTGTGAACTATATCTGTGAACTATATCTGTGAACTATATCTGTGAACTATATCTGTGAACTATATCTGTGAACTATATATCTGTGAACTATATATCTGTGAACTATATATCTGTGAACTATATCTGTGAACTATATCTGTGAACTATATCTGTGAACTATATAGGGCGGTTTGCATAACTATCAGGTACACAGGATTGTTGTCCCTGTTCCCAGATCCGCTGTTCTCTGTTCCCTAAAAACCCAGAACTTTGTACCTAACTGAATTGCAAACCGCCGTATCTGTGAACTATATTTATCAACTATATTTATTAACTATATTTGTTAACTATATTTGTTAACTATATTTGTTAACTATATCTGTCAACTATATTTGTCAACTATACCGATAGCAAACCAATACACTTAATCATATTCATATATGTAATATTAAAAACCACTGTCAGCTGTCGGTGTTGCCAGTTTCACCTGAATTTTATCTAGGTATTAAGTTAAGTTAACCCATGACAAGCAACGGTGTATTCAACCCTTGAGCAAAAATATCGACGTCTTCGCCAAGAGCTGATTGCCGGTGCGATCACTCTCGGGGGTGTATTTCTGATTGGAACTCTGTGGTATCGGGTGGTTGAAGGCTGGGGCTGGTTGGAGTCAGCCTACATGACGGTAATCACCCTTTCGACAGTGGGCTATCAAGAAGTACGGCCGATGGGAGATCGGGCAAAACTATTTAGCATTTGTCTGATTTTTATGGGCATTATTAGTATCGGTTACATTGTTAACCGGTTTACAGAAGCCCTAATTCAAGGCTACTTTCAAGATGGAATTCGCATGAGGCAACAGAAGCGCTTGCTAGATAGTTTGACGAAACACTACATTTTGTGTGGGTTTGGACGGACTGGGCGTCAGATTGCTCTGGAATTTAAGGCTGAGGGCATCCCATTTGTAACAATTGACTCCCGATTGGAACAGGTTCAGGCTGTCCAGGATATGGGTTGTATTTCTGTACACGGAGATGCCACCTTGGATGAAACTCTGCTAAATGTGGGGATTGAACGGGCAATTTGTCTGGTGGCTGCCCTGCCCTCAGATGCTGAAAATCTCTATATTATCTTGTCTGCCAAAACCCTCAATCCTCGAATTCGAGCCATCGCTCGTGCTAGCTCCGAAGAAGCTGTTCAAAAGTTGCAGCGAGCTGGTGCAGATGCTGTAGTCTCTCCCTACATCACTGGTGGTAGACGCTTGGCAGCTGCAGCCCTTAGACCCCAAGTCATGGATTTTGTGGATGGGATTCTAACCGGAACTGATAGCTCTTTTTATATGGAAGAGTTTCTGCTAGACCCCGAAACCTGTCCTTGCGTGGGCAAAACCCTCAGGGAAGCCCGACTGCGATCGCAAACTGGTGCTTTGGTTTTAGCAATTCGCCGGGATTCCGGTCGTCTGATTGCTGGACCAGACGGTGACACTAAACTCATACCAGGAGACCTGCTGATTTGTATGGGGACAGCTGATCAATTGCGTGAGCTAAACCGCATTCTCGGTCCAATCCGTTCCAATTTGCTACGACTGCCCAAGCCAAAATAGATCTTAGGCTGAGAATGTGGCGTTGCTGATTCTCAGTATGGTTTCGCCCCCCTAGCCCCCCAAGCGAGGGATTGCTCGCTTGGGGGGAAAAACTCTCAAAGTCCCCCAAGCGAGGGATTGCTCGCTTGGGGGACCAACGGGGGCTTTAATAAAACTAGATGATCGCGCATTCATTCCTTAATTCAGCAACGCCGAGAATGTAGAATGCGCGAATGTAGAATGCAGAATGTAGAATGTAGAATGCGCGAATGTAGAATGCAGAATGTAGAATGTAGAATGTAGAATGTAGAATGAATGTAGAATGCAGAATGTAGAATGTAGAATGAATGTAGAATGTAGAATGAATGTAGAATTCTCAATTCTTCATTCTCAATTCTCAATTCTCAATTCTTCATTCTCAATTCTCAATTCTACATTCTACATTCTAATTAAGTTTCAAGGTATTCACCGGCACTTCATCCCAAGACTTAACTGTGCGTAATCGGGCAACCCAACCCGCTGCTTTTTGCTGATCAGTCAAGTTCTCCTGAAACGACTCGTGGCAATCCTTAGCCTGCTCTTCGTTGCAAGTGGCAATACAAGAGTAGAGAAGACCCGATGGATCAATCTGCTCGTTTACCCAAATAGTCATTTGTGATTTTTTTTATATCAACCAATATGTAAATTACCCTATGTCCTTTTTGCAGTTTACCTGCAACTAGGGGTTTAGAGTCGCAGCTGCATATACTTCCTAGTATAGCATTTAAGCAACATTAGTCAGTCGTTGCCGGATCAGTATACTCAGCTAGCTGATTGAGACCTATCCCAGTCACTCGACAAATTCTCCAGTCTGGCAATACTGCTGCTCCCATACGTTCATAAAATGCGATGGCAGGTTCATTCCAATCCAGTACACTCCATTCTAAACGCCCATAGCCACGGTCCACTGCTAGCTGAGCCAGGTAACTGAGTATAGCTTTACCGATGCCTTGGCGGCGAAATTCCGGTAATACAAATAAATCTTCTAGATAAATTCCTGGCTTAGTTAGAAATGTGGAATAGTTGTTAAAAAACAGTGCAAATCCCACTCCTTGACCACCCTGTTCAACGATAATCGCCTCTACGTAGGGTTTAGCGCCGAACAGGTGTTCTTTCAGGTCATCAACATTGCCAGTGACAGCTTCGGAGAGTTTCTCATACTCTGCTAGAGCCTTAATCAAATTAAACAGAATCGCTACATCAGCTTCTGTGGCTGGTCTTAAGGTAAAGTTACCCATAGTGCTGGCAAAGGGACAATAAAAAAGACAATTTGATTAATTATCATATCCCTTCTCTGGTAATGGGTAACTAATTAACTGGAATTACCTGATTTCGACATAACCTTTATCGTAAGCATATGCGCTACGCCCAGGCTACGCCAACAGCCGTCAGCCGTCAGCCGTCAGCTTATTTTATTCATCAGCCGTCAGTTTATTTTATTCAAAAGCTGTTCGGTGTAGCTTTGGCTATGGGCATAAACTGTTCCGGTAGCGTGGCTACAGCGCTGATAGCACCTCAAGTAGCACCATCTGTAGCGCTAATCGCTGTTCGCTGATAGCTGATAGCTGATACGCGACACGCTGATAGCTTACCCTTTATCTATAAGTCAAGAGCTGACCTAAGACCTGCTGCACTAGGTCAACCAGTCTCTAAGCCGTCGAGCCACTTGGGGACGGCGTAGCTTACGCATGGCTTTGCTTTGAATCTGACGCACCCGTTCCCGAGAGAGATTGAACATGCCTCCTACTTCTTCTAGGGTGTAGGGTTCACTGCTGGCTAAACCATAGCGTAGAGAAATCACATCTTTTTCCCGCTCAGTCAGAACATCACTGAGAACCTCCCAAATCTCCTGGCGCATCATGGATTCATTCATCTTATCTTCGGGCAATCGTAGATCATTGTCTTCGAGCAAATCCATCAGTTCTGTGTCTTCCCCTTTACCAACTCTGTGATTCAAAGAAAGGGAGCGCCTACGCAGTTCTAGCAACTGACGCAAATGGGAGAGGGAAATTTCTAGCGCTTGAGCAAGTTCTAGTTCATTAGGATTGCGCTGCAGTTTTTGTTTAAGTTCCCGCTGAGCTTTTTTAAGTTTATTTAGCTTTTCGACAATGTGGATTGGTAGACGAATAGTTCGGGCATCATTGGCAATAGTACGAGTAATGGCCTGACGAATCCACCAATAAGCATAGGTAGAAAACTTGTAACCCTTATCTGGGTCAAACTTTTCCGCTGCTCGGTTTAAGCCCAACGCACCTTCTTGAATCAAATCTAGAAATGGTACACCCCGATTTATATATCGTTTAGCAATTGAAACCACTAAGCGCAAGTTCGAGCGAATCATCTTGCGTTTTGCCACACGACCACGATATAAATTCCCCTCCAACTGACGTTCTGTCATCTCGACCGCTGCAGCTACCTCAGCCTTAGTTGGTTTACGGTCTAATTTTTCCTGTAAGCTGTTGTGGAGATGGTCTATTTCTACTAGGAACTTAACCCGACGGGCTAAATCTACCTCTTCGTCTGGCTTGAGCAATGGGTAACGAGCCATCTCCTTAAAGAACGCACCCACCGTGTCATCAGAGCCGCTTTTCCGGAAATTATGGGAAGTAGAGACCACTAGTTCATCGTCTTCGGTGAATTCGACGGCTACACGCTGTAAATCTGTTTCCTCTGGCTCAATGTGGTCAGTAACATAAAAATCTTTCTCTTCCGTAGAAGGCATTGTATGAGTCTGGTTTAATTCTGTAATATTCATAGGGATGTGTGAGTTGCAAGTGTATTTTAAGTTTGTTAAAACCGTTGCCCTGAGGGATTGAGGCTGTTTGTTGCTGAAAATTGGCCTTTAATGAGAAATCTGTTCTAAAAAATTGGTGTTGCTGGTTTCACAAAGAAGTTAATACTCTAGACAGAGCAGCTAAAACACGCTCCATACCCTCAAAGCTCAGTGACCCAACCTGCTTCAAGTAGTTTATGTGTGATTGACGTGATTATAAATTAATGATTTTAAGCTTACCAGAAGCAGTTTGGCTAGTTGTATCTGTAATTACGAAATGTTTAATTACATAGATTTTAGTTACAGTCTAGGGTGAAAGCAGGGGAGATAATTCTCTTCCCATTGCTTTTATTATTTATTTTGACTCTGGAAACAGGATCTCACATATTTTAGAATTTTCCTATCTACCAATAGTGATAGAATAGGAGCCTTCCCAAACCAAAGCTGCCCTATGTCTAATCCTCCTTTAGGTCTACTGTTAGCTGAGCCTAGAGCACTTTACTTTTCTGGTGGTGGCCAGGAAAAGTGGGTTGAAGTCTTAGTAGATTGTCCAGGAGTTCAAGGTATATATACTTATCGTAATTCATTGGATGTATCAATCAATCCTGGAGATGTTCTGAGTGTGTCATTCGGGACTCAACAGCTAGGAGCGATCGCTATTCGGATTGTAGACTCTCCACCCCCAAACTTACCACTGGAGAAAATTAAGGACGTAGAGGAGGTGATCAGTCCCGGTTTCTTTCCAAGTTCCTACTGCCAACTGTTAGAGCGGGTTGCTCAGTACTACTGCACCCCTCTAATCCAAGTGATTCGGTCTGCTTTACCTCCAGGACTGTTAGGGCGATCGCAGCGTCGAATTCGCCTCAATTCCTCGGCCTTGCCTAAAGAGGCTCATGTCTTTATTAATAATTCAGCCGCAAGTCAGATTTTGGAGATTCTTCAGGCTAAACCCAATGGGGATTACAGCTGGCAATACCTCCAACGTCAGGTAAAGGGGGCTAAAGCAGGATTACGTCACTTGCTCAAGCGAGGTTGGGTGGAAAGTTATCTGGAAGCTCCTAAGCCAACTCGTCCTAAGCTCAAGAAAGCTGTGACTCTGGTGGCTGATATCAATCGGTCTAATCTGACTCGACGGCAACGGGAAGTATTGGAGGTGCTACGCCGTCGTGGGGGGGATTTGTGGTTGAGTGAACTATCACAAATTTGTAATGTTAGTTCCTCAACTATAAATTCATGGGAAGATAAGGGATATGTGGTGATTGAGGCTAGGGAAGTATTGCGCAATGCGACTTCACCAACCATGGCTACAGATGCGCCGAAGAACTTGACAAATGCCCAATCCCGTGCATTAGACCTGATTAATAATATTGATGGGTTTGCCCAAGTGCTGTTGCATGGGGTGACTGGGTCTGGGAAAACGGAGGTCTATCTACAAGCGATCGCACCAATCCTAGCGCAAGGGAAATCCGCTTTGGTGTTGGTGCCGGAAATTGGCTTAACTCCTCAAATTACTGACCGTTTCCGGGCTCGCTTTGGTGACAAAGTTCGGGTTTACCACAGTGGCTTGAATAAAGGGGAGCGCTATGATACCTGGCGACAGATGATCCCAGGTGAGCCACAAGTGGTGATTGGCACTCGTTCTGCTGTTTTTGCCCCCTTGCCCCAGTTGGGATTAATCGTTTTAGATGAAGAACACGACTCTAGCTTCAAGCAAGACCAACCCATTCCTACCTACCACGCTCGCACCGTTGCTCAGTGGCGAGCAGAATTAGAAAATTGTCCCCTTATTTTAGGTTCAGCTACTCCTTCAGTGGAAAGCTGGGTCACTCTTAAGGTGATGGGGGGAGCGACAGATGGTCAAATCGGTAGTGAAATTAATCCCCTGACCTCTTCAGCTCCTGAGGTTCAGCCTTTCACCTGTTCACCTCCTCAGCATCCAGAACTTAGCACTCATTACTTATCTCTGCCGGAACGGATTCAATCCAGACCCCTGCCACCGGTGGAAATTGTGGATATGAGGCAGGAGTTACAAGCTGGGAATCGGTCAATTTTTAGCCGTTCTCTCCAAGACCGCTTGAGACGACTAAAAGAACAAGAGAAACAAGGAATTTTATTTATCCCCCGCAGAGGACACAGTACCTTTGTGTCTTGTCGTAGTTGTGGTCATGTGGTGGAATGCCCTAACTGTGATGTTTCCTTGTCCTATCACTATACTCATGAAGGGGCTACTCAAGTATTGCGGTGCCACTATTGCAATTTCGGACAACTCCATCCCCGTAGTTGTCCAGAATGTAGTTCTCCCTACCTGAAATTTTTCGGTAGTGGTACTCAGCGGGTTGTTCAAGATTTGGCGAAGCTGTTTCCAGAGTTGCGAATTATCCGATTTGACAGTGATACCACTCGTACCAAGAATGCTCATCGCACTCTGTTAACTCAATTCGCTAATCGGGAAGCTGACTTGTTGGTGGGGACCCAAATGCTCACCAAAGGATTAGATCTCGCTCAGGTGACACTGGTGGGAGTGGTAGCAGCAGATGGATTACTGTATTTGTCAGACTATCGAGCATCCGAGCGGGCATTCCAAACCTTAACTCAGGTGGCAGGTCGTGCCGGTCGTGGGGATGACCCTGGTCAGGTGATTATTCAAACTTATTCCCCAGACCATCCTGTGATTCAGGCTGTCAAAACTCATAATTATCAGTCGTTTATCTCGGACGAATTGGAACAACGGGCAGCACTGAACTATCCCCCTTATGGTGATTTGATTCTGTTGCGCATAAGTGGATTGGATCCTGTGGCCGTGGAGAAGGTAGCGGAGGATTTAGCCGACAGGTTAGATACTCCTGAAGCCGAGTACGATATCCTAGGACCAGCACCAGCCAGTGTAATTCGGGTTGCTCGTCGCTATCGATGGCAGATTTTGCTTAAGTTTGCTCCTACTGTGCCCGCAAGGTTAGTAAATTGGCGGGAATTTCAGGATATGTGTCCTCCAGATATTAGCTTGACTATTGATGTTAATCCGTTGAATATAAGTTGAAAGGTATATAGCAATTCTTATAGCTATGAGGGACAAAGCGATCCCCCTAAATCCCCCTTAAAAAGGGGGACTTTGAGGTTTATAAGTGTAACTAATAAATGCAATAAAAGCTATAAGTTACAAGTTGAAGGTTGAAGGGTTAAAGTTATAGAAGTCGAAGTAAAGGTTAAGACATATGGCGTTGCTGAATTGAAGTATGAATGCGGGCTCGTCTGGTTTTGGTAAAGCCCCCTAAATCCCCCAACTTTGGGGGACTTGTCTTGATGCAGTCGCTCATGGGGGAAACCACGCCAGTTGCTCATGGGGGAAACCCCCAAGACCGCACTGGCTCCCCAAGACCGCGCTGCATCGCTTGAGAGTTTTATTCCCCCCAAAATTGGGGGGCTAGGGGGGCGGATTATACCCATAAATCTGCCTTGCCAGACATATTTCTGTTCCCGATTCCCGACTCCCGATTCCCGACTCCCGACTCCCTCTAAATTCTAAATTCTAAATTCTAAATTCTTAATTCTCTAATTTGTGAATACTCCCGCTCACGCCATCGTCAATCTCCTAATTTTAGGAAAAAAAAGAAAGCCCGAAAATAATTTACCAATTGTGTTCGGTGCCATCTTACCAGATTTGCCAATGGTAATTTTTTACGTATATGAAAAATTAATCAGAGGAATTCCTGAAAATGTAATCTGGTCTGAATCCTATTATAACCAAAGCTGGCAAGTATTTTTCGATATTTTCAATTCTTTTCCACTAATACTAATAGGTGGGTTGTTAGCTTACTATTTTGGTCAAACGTTTCTGATTGCTATGTTTGCTAGCATGGCTCTTCATGGGATTGGAGATTTTCCTGTCCATGCTGATGATGCCCACCGTCACTTTTTTCCATTGTCAAACTGGCGCTTTGAAAGCCCTGTGTCTTATTGGGATTCTCGTCATTATGGTCATATTTTTGCTCCCCTAGAAGTGTTGGCTGTTATCGTGGGATGCTTTGTATTATGGAGACGCTACACTTCCATGAAGGCTCGGATTATTATTGCGATTGTACTTAGTGTTTATTTTATCTATGGAGTGTATGCTGTGTTAGTATGGGGTTAGTATTTAAGCTATCAGCTATCAGTTATCAGCTATCAGCTATCAGTTATCAGTTATCAGCGTTTGTCATGGCGTTGCTGAATCAAGGAATGATGCGTGATCATCTGGTTTTGTTAAAGCCCCCTAAATCCCCCAACTTTGCGGTGCGACCCAAGGGCGATTTACTCGCCCATTGGAAAGCTCACCGGGGGGGACTTTGAGAGTTTTGTTCCCCCCAAAATTGGGGGGCTAGGGGGGCGCATACCCAGAATCAGCAACGCCCTTCTGACTTCCCAGATCCGCTGTTTCCTAACCCCTCAGTCACCACCAGGTGGGAAATACCAGCACATAAAGAAAAATTTACGGAATTCGGTATAATCAGAGTGTAGATACTCAATTAGAGGATATCTCCCAAGTTTTTTGATACTGAATTTTGCCCCCCTAGCCCCCCAATTTTGGGGGGAACAAAACTCTCAAAGTCCCCCA
>NZ_JAAHIE010001059.1:0-1820 GCF_010671945.1 Moorena sp. SIO4E2 | reverse complement strand
TAGAAACTGGGAAGTAAAGTAATTGGGACGTTGAATATTTTTCATTATGGTTATTATATTAGTTTGAAATTGGGTCTGGTAAAAATTATTGGTTTTAGGGAACAGGGAACAGGGAGCAGGGAGCAGGGAATAGGGAAGAAGTAAAAAAATCTGTTTAGCTGATTAGGCTAAAAAGCGCTAGATTGACTTTTCTGTTCCAAAGTTTGTACCTTCTCCATTAGCAAGGAAATCGTATTGTTTTGCTCCTTCACCACTTTAGTTAAAACCGCCACGATATCCATCGGACTGAGGGTTTTCCGATCATGACTGGCCACTAAATCCGGCACATCTTCGGCAATAAATCCAATGTGGGTTTCTTTTTGGTGATCTTTTTTGTAGCTGAATTGGACCGGATTGAGTCCTTCCAGGGTTTCTATGGCGTCTTCTATTGCCAGGGTATTAATATTCTCTTTCAACTCTCGTGAGGATACTTGCCCAATAGTGCGATATGTTAAATGACCATTCACATGCACATTACCCTCGAAGTAGCCAGCATAACTAGTCTTGCCACCACTGGCAACACCGTATACACCATATACAATTGCACTGCTATTATTCTGAGCATCGGCTCTGCCGTAGACACCAAATCGGGTACCACTCGGACCACCTGTTGCTCGTGCATACAAACCATATTTAGTGCCATTTTCATTGCCAGTTACAGTGCTGTGAACTCCGAAGGCGGTAGTATTGCCGGTATTAGTAGCAGTGAAATGGCCACCATATTGAGTTTGTCCTCCAGAGGCAATACCCCTGACACCAAATCGGGCACCACTGCTACCACCCGTTGCTTGTGCATGCAAACCAAATTTAGTGCCATTGCCATTGCCCGCTACTTGGCTCCAAACTCCGAAGGCGTTAGTATTGCCCCTATTAGTAGCAATGAAATAGCCACCATATTGAGTTTGTCCACCAGAAGCATTACCGTAGACACCAAATCGGGTACCACTGCTACCACCCGTTGCTTGTGCATGCAAACCATATTTAGTGCCATTGCCATTGCCACTTACAACGCTTTGAACTCCATAGGCCGTTCTATTGCCCGTATGAGTAGCAGTGAAATAGCCACCATATTGAGCGCTACCACCAGAAGCACCACCATAGACACCAAATCGCCTACCACTGCTACCACCCGTTGCTTGTGCATACAAACCAAATTTAGAGCCACTGTCACTCCCATGTGCTTGGCTGTAAACTCCGTAGGCTGAATCTCTGCCCGTATGAGTAGCAATGGCCTTAACAGTTCCAGCCACCTCTAATTTTTGAGTAGGATTATTTGTCCCAATCCCGACATTGCCAGCATTATAGTAAATCTTGTTACTACTACCATCAGACCACTTTGTGCCACCAGCACTAATACCAGTTAAACCAGAACCATCCCCTTCAAAGCTAGTGGCTTTAACAGTTCCAACTACCTCTAATTTTTCCGTAGGATTTGTAATGCCAATACCAACTTTTTTAGAACCAAGACCAACTGATAAAACTGGTTCTCCGCTTCCTTGAAAAACCATTAGATCTCCGTGCTCTCGGTATTCAACTCCCCAGTTTCGATAACGTGGGGAATGAGCAATGATTGGTCGAGGTGCATTGTTTGTACCACTTTGATGGATGTACATCATGGGGGCTGTCCCGTTGGCAAATCCGATTGAGCCGTTAACCGTGAGTTCAGCATAGGTACTATTTGTACCAATACCTACATTGCCATGGTTATAGTAAATACTGTTATTACTACCATCATACCACTTGGTTTCACTGCCAGCCCTAATACCAGTTAAACCAGAACA
>NZ_JAAHIE010001058.1:0-1824 GCF_010671945.1 Moorena sp. SIO4E2 | reverse complement strand
CAAAACAAGCCGTTGGATTGCATATCATCAACCAAAACCCAATGCTCGTCTGCGTCTATTCTGCTTTCACCCATGGGGTTCAAGTGCCTCAATGTTCCAAGGATGGTCTGATCAGCTCCTAACAGATATAGAAGTATTGCCAATTCAACTTCCAGGCAGGCAAAGACGCCTACAGGAAAAACCTTTTACAGAGTTTGTTCCTCTTATCCAGGTTTTAGGAGAAATTCTCAGTCCTTACTTAGATAGACCATTTGCTTTTTTCGGCCATAGCATGGGAGCATTGATTGCTTTTGAACTTGCCCATATTCTTGAACAAGAATACAATCTCAAACCACTACACCTTTTCTTAAGCGCTGCCCTACCACCATCCGATACTTCTTTATCAAAGGAGTTTGAGTCTTTCTCACAAGAACAAAAACTGAATTATCTTATGAATATTTCAGAAATTCCAAAAGATATTTATGACGATCCACCACTTTTACAAGAATTGATGAATGTATTTAAAGCAGACCTTGAACTATTACAAAGCTATAGTTACGTAGAAAAACCTCCTCTGAGTTGCCCAATCTCTAGCTTTGGTGGCATAAACGATTCTTTGACAAGTGAAAAACAACTTTCAGAATGGTCGAAGTACACTTACAGTCCTTTTAAACTGCAAATGTTTCCTGGTCAACATATGTTCTTGAAGGATAGCAAAAAACTGCTTTTGGATACAATTTATCAGATGCTATCTATTAAGATATAGCAAGTCTTATACCCATGAGGTAAAAATCTCTGGGTTTTAGGGAGCAGCGATGCAGCGAGGTCTTGGGGGTTTCCCCCATGAGCGACTGCATCAAGACGGGAGCAGGGAGCAGGAACCCACCCCTAAACCCTCTCAGGAGGGGAAGTTAGGGAAGAGGGAAAAAATAATGTGTACCTCATAGTTATGATAAACGCTATAGATATGATATGAGTAAATATTCAATTAGACGTACATAATAGGCATTCTCTAAAAAAAACAAGTAATTAAGGAACAAAAATGACACCTAGTATAGTTTCAAAAGATGCTTTTGTCGGAACATGGAAACTTGTCGAAATGAAATATGTAGATAAGCAACAAAAAATCAGTTATCCCTATGGCAAAAATCCCGTAGGCCACATTATATATACTAAGGAGGGATATATGTCAGCCTCAATTATGATGAGTAATCGCTTGAATCTTGGCTTATCTATGGAAGAAATCCAGAATGGGAGGAATGTATCCAAACTACAGTTAATAACAAACATACTGAAGTATATAAAAGCAACTTTTAGATTTTTTCAGGCAGCGAGAAACTATATTTCTTATAGTGGGAAATATGAAATTAGAGATAATAAAGTTATTCACCATGTTGAAGTTAGTTTAATTCCAGATTTGACTGGTATAGACTTGGAACGGACTTTTGAGCTTTCAGAAGATATACTTGTACTAACTGCATCATCCGCAGGGAATACCTTTTGCATTACTTGGCAACGTGTTTCCTAGAACCTCAGGGGGTGAAAAGGTAGCTAAAAGCTAGGGAGCGACTTTCGCCCCTTCAGCCAAGTTACAAAATTGGGCGTTGCTGATTCTGGGTATGGTTTTGCACCCCTAGCACCCCAATTTTGGGAGGAACAAAACTCTTAAAGTGCCCCTCGGTGCCCTTGACCTAGGCGAATTTAATAATTTAGATGCGGAAAGCGCACCTAAGGTTCTAAACTTTGTCTTGATGCAGTCGCTCATGGGGGGAACCCCCAAGACCGCGCTGCATCGCTTTGTATTGTTCCGGCGGGTCGGGGCATCCCGTGTCGTTAATAATAAAG
>NZ_JAAHIE010001057.1:0-1825 GCF_010671945.1 Moorena sp. SIO4E2 | reverse complement strand
CCTCCGCTTCTTCAATGCATACATAACATTATTTGTCAAGATATTTTTAATTACTAGTTACCAAAGAAAGTTTTAAGCTTTTGCTGTGATTGACTAGGGAGTTTTTTCTAACGGAAGAAGATCTAATGTAAGAATTCAGGTGAGAGGGGTTGACAAAATCAAGAAATCCGGTATGGTGACGGCATGAGCGAAAAACCGAAACCCGAAAAACTAGCTCCCCCCCAACTCAAGCAACTGACAACGGAGCAGTTGGTGGTCATGATACTAGAGCAGCAAAAGCTGATTGACCAACTGTTAGAGGAAGTAGCCCAGCTCAAGCTCAGACTCAGACCCAACAGCCAAATTACCTCACAACCGCCATCAGCGGACTTAATTCAGAAATCGGAAAAACCCAAACCGCCAGAGTCAATCGCCCCTCAAGCCAAAAGAAAACCTGGAGGGCAGCCGGGACATCAAGGAAAAACCAGAAAAGGTATGGCGCGAGTAGACCGCTACCAAATTGTCAGACCATCAGTGTGTCCCAACTGTGGCTCAGAAGAATTCCTTGACGCACCTGTATCTGTAAGCTGTAAACAAGTCGCCCAACTCGTAGAGCGTCCCGTAGAAATAGTCGAATATCAGTATCACACTTGCAAATGTGTCCATTGCCACAGGCAAGTCAAAGAAGCCAAAGCCCCTGGAGTCATCCCCGGACAAGACTTGGGCATCTCCAACAGCGCGATGCTGGCAAGGATTGGAAATCACGGAAACCTATCCGAAGAAAAACAACAAGAATGGCTACTAGAGTTGACGGGACTCAAAATCGGAGTGGGAACTCTAGCCGCCACCAATCGACGACTGGCGCAGTCGGTAGCTATACCTATTCAAGAACTTTGGCAGTGGGCGCAACAACAGCAACACCTGCACGTTGATGAAACCCCGTGGGGGGTGGCTGGAGTAAAAGAATGGTTGTGGACTGTTGCCGGAGCCAAATTTTCGGGCGTTCCATGCCGCAGATACCCGAGGGCGGGTGGAACTCGAACAAATTGTGGGTTCCGAATTTGCTGGAGTCCTCAGTTCCGACGGCAGAGCGTGTCTATAACGGTTACAAAGTCGCTCACCAGCAGAAGTGTTTAGCTCATCTGAGACGGCACTTCAAAAAAGTGATCCGCTTGGGTCATGGCAATAACCCGAAATTGGGACAACGGTTCCTGGATTTAATTGATGAGGCCTTCGATGAGCATCAAAAATGGCGAGAGACTCAAGATGGAGCTGCTTATCGAGGGTGGGTAGCTCAGTGTCTTGATGCAGTCGCTCATGGGGGAAACCCCCAAGACCGCGCTGCATCGCTTCAAACCCAAGTTGGAGAAAGCTTTGGAGCAATGGAGTTCTCAAGCCGGAGCTGCAGCTGGGCTACTGCTGCGTTCTCTTAGAAACAAAGCTGCCCAATGGTGGTATTTCCGTATAGCACCCAGAAGTTCCACCTGATAATAATCGAGCGGAAAGAGCATTGCGTCCAGCAGTGACCAAACGTAAGGTCTGTGGCGGTTCCCGTTCCATGGAACGGTTTCGGGAAACAGCGGATTTACTCAGCGTCATCCAAACCTGCCGTGTCCAGGGTCGTTCGGCTGTGGAATTTTTCCGACAAGCTCTTGAGGCTACCGTTTCCCCAACAACGGTTTCTTATCCTTCCCTGATTCCAATGACCTGAATTCTTACGATCTAATTTAAATGCAAAACCGCTTAATAATTATAATTAAGTATAGGCAAGGGAGTAGGGGTACATCTCATTAAAGCTGTTTGACCAGGTGGCTGGAATGGCCATTTTGGTGGAACGGGCATCTTG
>NZ_JAAHIE010001056.1:0-1825 GCF_010671945.1 Moorena sp. SIO4E2 | reverse complement strand
TCTTTACCAATCCATGGGAAGGTACGAACAAGCTGAACCCTTGTTAACCCAAGGGTTGGAGATGAGAAGAAGGTTGCTGGGGGATGAACACCGAGATCTGGCAGAAAGCCTGAATAATCTGGCGGGACTCTATCGATCCATGGGAAGGTATCAACAGGCTGAACCCTTGTATACCCAAGCCTTGGAGATGTATAGACGGTTGCTGGGGCAGGAACACCCATCTGTGGCATCAAGCCTCAATAATCTGGCTTTACTCTACCAATCCATGGGAAGGTACCAACAGGCGGAACCCTTGTATACCCAAGCTTTGGAGATGTTTAGACGGTTGCTGGGAGAGGAACACCCAAATGTGGCAACCAGCCTCAATAATCTGGCGGCACTCTACTATTTTATGGGAAGGTACCAACAGGCGGAACCCTTGTTAACCGAAGCCTTGGAGATGAACAGACTGTTACTGGGGAAAGAACACCCTGATGTGGCAAAAAAACTCAATAATCTGGCTTTCCTCTACCAAGCTATGGGAAGGTACCAACAGGCGGAACCCTTGTTAACCGAAGCCTTGGAGATGAACAGACGGTTGCTGGGGAACCAACACCCTGATGTGGCAATAAACCTCAATAATCTGGCAGAACTCTATCGTGAAATGGGAAGGTACCAACAGGCGGAACCCTTGTATACCCAAGCCTTGGAGATGTGGAGACGGTTACTGGGGCAGGAACACCCAGATGTGGCAAAAATTCTTAATAATCTGGCTAATCTTTACCAATCAATGGGAAGATACCAACAGGCGGAACCCTTGTATACCCAAGCTTTGGAGATGTATAGACGGTTGCTGGGGGACGAACACCCACATGTGGCAAAAATTCTTAATAATCTGGCTTTACTCTACCAAGTCATGGGAAGGTACCAACAGGCGGAACCCTTGTATACCCAAGCCTTGGAGATGTATAGACGGTTGCTGGGGCAGGAACACCCAGATGTGGCAGCCAGCCTCAATAATCTGGCCTTCCTCTACCAATTAATGGGAAGGTACCAACAGGCGGAACCCTTGTATACCCAAGCCTTGGAGATGTGGAGACTGTTACTGGGTAAAGAACACCCACATGTGGCAAAAAGTCTCAATAATCTGGCTTTACTCTACCAATCCATGGGAAGGTACCAACAGGCGGAACCCTTGTATACCGAATCCTTGGAGATGTATAGACGGTTGCTGGGGGACGAACACCCAGATGTGGCAGCCAGCCTCAATAATCTGGCGGGACTCTACGATTCAATGGGAAGATACCAACAGGCGGAACCCTTGTATACCGAAGCTTTGGAGATGAGGAGAAGGTTGCTGGGGGATGAACACCCAGATGTGGCAGCCAGCCTCAATAATCTGGCTTTACTCTACAAATCCATGGGAAGGTACCAACAAGCAGAACCCTTGTTAACCCAAGCCTTGGAGATGTATAGACGGTTGCTGGGTAAAGAACACCCATATGTGGCATCAATCCTCAATAATCTATCTGTTTTCCATCACAGTCAAGGAAACATTGAGCAAGCCCTAGAGTTTCTGGAAGCCGGATTAGACATCCAAGAACTCAATCTAGAACGTAATCTCGTCGCTGGTGCTGAAAAGCAAAAACGAGACTACATCAAAACTATTTCTGGCACAAGACCTCGAAGGCAGGCTAGGGCACCGTCTCCCTCTGCGTGTTGCTCTTGCCAGTTGGACAGGCGCCAGTAGAGTTCGGCCTTGTGCCTTGCTGGCAGGCTGCAGTCGCGAACTTGGTCGTGGAAAGCAAGACAGAAAGACGGCCAGTTCCCGGCAGCGTGTTCCTCG
>NZ_JAAHIE010001055.1:0-1830 GCF_010671945.1 Moorena sp. SIO4E2 | reverse complement strand
ATCAAGCCCGTTGGTGTTATCGCCAAACTAGAGGACTCTATGGGCAACTCGAAGAAGAGGTTAAAGGCTTCAAGGAATTGCCAAGGGATCCAGAAACAAGGCTAGAGCAACTGAAGCAGAAACTGACGGAGATGCCACTAAAGACCTTTGACTATGCTGGTTATCTGCGAGACATGGAGGATCACAAAACTGCGATCGCTACCAATGCCAGCAACTATGACACATGGCTGAAAAAAATTCGTGAATTTAGTCTCAAATACGATAATATCGAGTTTTTAGAAGACTTCCTCCATCAAAGAACCAAGCAGTTTCAAAAACAGATTCAAACCAACCTGAATTATCTCAAACCCGGTCAGCAACTATTTGACCAGATGCTTGGTAGTATCCGAGGCATTGTAGAAATTGACCAGGCAGAAAGGGATCGGGCTTTGGAAAAAGCCCTTAGAGATAAGGAGAAGGCTGATCAAGCCCGAGAAAAAAGTTTAGAACGTTGGATTGCCTCGGTCGGTATTGGTTTAGCGGTCAGTGGTATTTCTTCCCAAACCGATGCTAAACCTCTAGAAGCGATCTTGATCAAACTCAACCCGAATGTATCGATAGAAAAGTGCCCTAGAGCTGAACTCCAGCCTTGCTTGACTTACACGTTCTGGTTTGTGCTATTTCATGTTTTGGTTGGTGTTGGATTTGGTGCGGTCACTGCTTTAATTTTGGGTCGAATTATGCATCGGGGAGGAGGGAACAGGGAATAGGGAGCAGGGAGGAGGGAGCAGGGAGCAGGGAATAGGGAATAGGGAATAGGGAATAGGGAGCAGGGAGCAGGGAGCAGGGAGTTTTTCTTGCTCAATAAACAGAAAGTTTTTAGCTTGTAGGGTGGGCAAAAACCGTTTGGTTCTTGTGAGAATTCTAGAGCCATTAACTTTGCCCACCCTACTTTTAGATCTGGTGGGCAAATGCCCTTTAGTTCTTGTGAGAATTCTAAAGCCATGAACTTTGCCCACCCTACTTTTATTCTGTTACCGACAACTGCGGCGAAGTCTGTTCAACTCAAAACCAACCGTTGTTGCTTGAGTAATTGCTGCTGCTGCCAGAGGGATTCAACTTCTGCCTGTAAGTGAAGGTACTTTACTTGGTGGTCAACCCCATAAACTGATGTCATCAATTTCTTCACCTGGGGATCAGCAGTCACAACAGAACGGGAATTGCTCTGCCAGTGGGCATTGGATAAATCTGTCATATGATCGGAAGAAGTTAACATCTTTATATTAAGTATTTTTGCTTGCTAAAAACTCCACGTAATTGTATCCCAAATTTCCAGCACATGCTAACTATACTTGGAACCCCCACACCCGGTCACCCTACACCCCACGCCCCACACCTGAGGTCTTTGTAAAAAACCTACCCTTATGAGATCTCCCCATCTCCCCACACTTCCCACCCTCCCTGTAATTATGGGTATTCAACCTGACTTGATATTAATCATTCCACTAAGGAGACAGTCATGATCCAGCGTGTTGTTCTTAACCTAGAGAGAGTCAACCTAAGCGATCAACAATTCCACAATCTATGTCAGGCCAATCAAAATCTACAACTTGAGCGTAATGCCAAAGGAGAGCTAATCATCATGCCACCTGTAGGCGGACGTAGCGGAAATCGAGAAGCAAGTCTAATCAGTCTGTTGTGGTTATGGAATAATCAAACCAAAGTAGGTCAAGTGTTTAGCTCCTCAACTATTTTTCGCTTACCCAATGGAGGAGATCGATCCCCTGATGCTGCTTGGATCAGGCTAGACCGTTGGGAAAGTTTAACCCCTGAACAACAGGAGGGATTTCC
>NZ_JAAHIE010001054.1:0-1830 GCF_010671945.1 Moorena sp. SIO4E2 | reverse complement strand
AATTAGGTTTGTCCCACTATAAAGCCCTAACTTCTTGGCTATATCTGTACCTACTACAGGGATACCATTGTCTTTGACAGTTCTTTTTAAAAATTCAGAGACATATGGCTTGTCTACAAAAAACATTTTATTCTCTCCGTAGTTAAATCTCAAGTGCATAACTGGAGGTTTCACCGGCACGCCCTTGCCCAAAATTTGAGGATGGCGAGAGGTTTCTCGGACCGTCTGCTCCAAACAGCTGTTAGACAACTGGCTAACATCGGAAGGATATCACGACTTTGCTAATTTCTTGCTCAACTTGATTACTGGACTTCAGGGTAATGGCATTTTCCAGCAACGCTCCAGAATTATACTATAAGTCAAGACAAGTATCAGATCGAGTTGCTGACTAACTTGAATCAGGTGCCGGAGTATGGTGCGATCGCAATAGTAACCTTTCCTAAGCCCCTGAAAGGTTCTGGTTTTCCAGCAAGGGTGTTCGCAATTATTCCCTAGTAAGGCAAGAGGCAAGAGGCAAGAGGCAAGAGGCAAGAAATTATAGAGGAATTTTTGGTAGCGATGCAGCGCGTTCATGCGGGGGTTTCCCCCACTCGCGCTTTGCATCAAGACAAGGTCAAAAACTCTAAGCCTTGTTTCCAATTCATTTGGAAATACTATATAGGGCTTAGCGGTATATATATTTAGGAACCTTTTGGAGATTCAGTCAGTCTAATAATCCTAATGGAAGAGGTTATCTCTCAAGAGACAGATCTAACCTAAGAGCAGTAGATCGATTGCTACATTTAGAGGACAAAAAGATGAAAGGGATTTTCGGTGCTCTACTACCAGGACTGATCACAACCGGTTTTGTAGGCGCAACACTACTACCCGCTGCACCGGCAGCTGCTGATGATTTATTAAGAGATATCGGTATTGGTGCGGCTGCTGGTGCAGTAATTGGAGAATTAACTGACAACGGCTCACTGATCGGTAATACTGCCAATGGCGCTGCCGCTGGTGCTGCTGTCAGTGCTAGTAAGCGGGATAGAACTAGAGCTCAGCGTAACAGTGCTGGGAGTCTAGTTCAAGATGTCGGGTTTGGTGCTGCTGCTAGTGTTGTCACTGGCGTAATCATTGACAATGGCTCAGTAGTAGATAATGCGGTTAAAGGTGCTGCTACTGGTCTAAGCATTAACCTACTAGACCGTTAAGACTTTTAAGTAGCCCATACTTTAGGATTCTTTAATCGTCGCTAACCCATGTTGATGGGTAATCTATCGACTTAGGTCTAAGCTAATGCTTAGTTAGCGTTGCCTAGGATAAATGCTGATCTTATTTATGCAGCATTTATCCTGTTGCCCTAGCCCAAAGGAAACACCAATGCGATCGCATTGGCCTGCTACCGATTAGGATTCACTATCACCACTATCGAAACCAAATCCCCCACCTCCAGGGGTCTCAATCACAAACACATCACCTGTATTCATTTCCACCACCGCAGTATTACCCAACTCCTCAACGGTTCCATCCTTCCGTTCCACATAATTTTTTCCCAAAGCACCCGCTTCACCACCATTTAACCCAAAAGGCTTCACCACTCGACGTCCAGATAGAATGCCTGCGGTCATAGGTTCTAGGAAACGAATCTGGCGAATTACGCCATTACCCCCACAATGAACGCCCTTACCGCCACTATCAGGGCGAATCCCAAACCTTTCCAAAAGTACTGGAAATCGCCATTCCAACACTTCTGGGTCAGTTAAGCGAGAATTGGTCATGTGAGTATGTACCGCATCTGTTCCATCAAAATCAACCCCTGCCCCAGAGCCTCCACAAATAGTTTCATAGTAT
>NZ_JAAHIE010001053.1:0-1830 GCF_010671945.1 Moorena sp. SIO4E2 | reverse complement strand
GGGAGCATCCCATTTTGGAAAAAAAATAAAATTTATTCGCGAGTGTTAATCGCGAATAATATCCCAACTTAGATATTTTCTTGTTCGGAGTCAAAAGAAATATCTAGTAAGCTCTTTTTAAGAGAATCAATAGTTTTTTGTAATTCAGAAACTATGGTTCTTCTGGCTACACCCATCACCCCAGTGACATGGGCTTCACTCCCAGCCTTCCCCAAATGCTTATATTTACTTAACTTGGGCCGTGAACCTGTGGTCTTAAAGGTGGGTGAACTGGCTTGTAATTTGTAATACCAGTAGGCTTTTTGGAGCTGTCGAACTTGATAACGCGCTACCCAAGCATCTTCCGGAGCAAGTTCCCCTTGACCCTCGAAGAACTTTTGATAGGTTTCGAGACTAGCAATCGCTGTCTGTAAACGAGTTATTCTCTCTAGTGTATCTTGTTGTGACTTACGGGAAACTCTTCTGCCCATTGAGGAAAATCTCCATGGGACATCTATTCGCGAGTATAAATCGCGAATATTGTCTAGTGTAGCAGGATTTTTAAGGGCTTAAATAGCTAGTTGACCGTTGAGATAGGCACAACGCAGTTGTAAGATATTAGCGACATTATCCCGGTGCCACTGGGCTCCGTTTAGTTTAACTCGGTGGCTGATTTGTTTGACAGCCGATTCCACCGCTCCGCTTCCAATTGAACAAATTTGTTCCCTTTGAAAAGAGTGATAATTTATTAACCTTTTACGATGTTTTTTGAGATAGCAAATAAATTGAGTTCCTCCCACTGGCTGAACTGACTTTAACAACTTCATTGCCTCGGATACCTGTCCCATCCACAGGTAAGCCTCTAACTGTTTTTTGAGGGATTTTGTCGTTTCTATTTTAGGCAGATTTTCGATTAGGTGATACCAGTCCAAGATTTCAATCCTATCCTTATTATCTCCAATTTCAGATATATTCCAGATTCCATCATGTCCATCTCCTAAGCAGTAGAAGGGCGAGGTTAATAATTGACTATTTATCCAATCCGTTAAAGATAGATTATCTTGAAAAAATGCTCCGTAATAAATACCTGTCTTGATGCAGTCGCTCATGGGGGGAACCCCCAAGACCGCGCTGCATCGCTTGTAAACGAGCTGTTTTGTATTCTTTCCAAGAACTAGGTTCTCCTAAAGTTTCCGTCCTCAAGCGGATTTTCCCTCCATCAACACTTACCTCGGATAACCCTTGTTTTAGATCAGGAAGTGTCAACTCAATTTGGTTAACCTTTCGTTCGCGTAGCGTGGCCTTTGGCCAATGATGAGTGGAGTGACCAACTTGGAGTCCAGTTAACAGATATAAGTCCTGCTCTGCATCTTGATAAGATTCATTGGCACTCAAGAGGAGACAGCATTTTTCCAACAGAGGGCTATGGCGCGTATAAGGTTGTATTCCCAAAGCATCTGCTTGTTTTTTGGTAATCTTCAGTTTTCCCAGACAGCTTTTAATGGTTCTGGTTTTTCCTCGTTGGATTTGGGTCTTTTTTCCGATCAAAAAAGGGCAATTTTGGGACTGACATGTTCTCAAACCTGCTGTCTGACTGTAATTTCGATATCTGCTAGGCTTTCTAAGCTATCAGTGTCAGTATTGTTGTACAGAATCTCACTGGCTCGTATTAAACAAGCTTCCAGCTCTTCCCGTTCGGATGGAGTCATTAGCAAAGCGTATGAACATCTACGTCTCTATTATGCCAGCTCCTAAACCTCCAACTCTACATTTGGAATTTAATTCGCGAGATATAATCGCGAATTAAATTCTCCCCCTCTCCTTGTATTTTCCAAAATGGGATGCTCCCAA
>NZ_JAAHIE010001052.1:0-1838 GCF_010671945.1 Moorena sp. SIO4E2 | reverse complement strand
ATCAATTGAAGAATTAGAATGTTTGTTAAATCATCTTTTAAATGAAGGAGGGTTAATTATAAAATGGGTACGAAAAATAAAAAACAAAGGCAATGCTGTTATCACAGTTTAAATGCGCAACAGCTTACCTTGGGAGCTAAGTCGATTAAAAGATGAATATGGTCGTTTGTCCCCAGGTCTGCCTTGGCATCTTCAAGGATGCAGTCATTTTTGTCGCAAATGCTTTTGACTAAGTCTTTGATATCCTCTTCTATATCCCCAGTGATCACTGGGTGGCGGTACTTTGTCACAAACACTATATGAATCTTTATTAGCGAAACTGTATGTGCGAAAGAACGCATGGTAGTTGACATGTTAAAACACTATAGGTTAAGATAGTGACATGTTAGCAGTTTAGGTGAGGACGTGAAGACACCAACCAAGATCATTCGCACTGACAAATGGAGGCTTAACCCGACCGCAGAACAACGTTTACTGTTTAGCGAAACGGTTAAAGTCTATCGTCGTGCTTGCAGATATTTGGTTGGAATCATCTATACCCACTGGGGGGAATTAGGTACGTTAACGGCAGATCACTTGACTCCTGCTGTCGAGAAGTTAATGCATCAGACGGCTAAACGCCCCAGTATAAAATACCCTCAGTTCAATCAAGCTTTTTACAAATTCCCCAGCTACTACCGTAGATCTGCGATTCGGCAAAGCCGACGCTTCGCGAACGCATTCTCTGCTGGTCAAGTTAGTAGCTTTGTGACCCGTTACCAGGAATGGCAATCAGGTTCGAGAAAAAGGAAAGATGCCAAACCTCCAAAACTAAACGCAGACACTGGTTGTTATCCCTCTTTGTATAAAGGTCAATGCTATAAATTACATGGTTTTAACCAAGTAGAAATTAAAGTTTTTAATGGCAAGAACTGGATCTGGACTAAAGTTCAGATTACCGGTTTAAGAGAACGCCACGCCTGTGCGACTAACAAAATGATGTCTCCTGCGTTGATCTTCAATGATAGGTACTGTCATCTGTCTGTTCCGTTCAATTGCAAGCCAGAAAAGCGCAAACCAGAAGCTAACGTTACTGCGGTAGATTTAGGTATCAACACTACCGCAACAATAGCAGTCGTAACCCAGACCGGCACTGTAATCCACCGTGAATTTATTCACCCAGGAAGAGACATAGACCGTAGGGACAAACGACTAAAGTCCGTATCTGTACGAGCATCTAAAACTATGGGAAAAGGCGGGAAACTTCACAAGGCTTTCTGTTCTAAAACCTATAAAAAATGCCAAAGAATCAACAACCAAATCAGCCACATAGTTTCTAAGCGAATTGTCGAGATTGCTGAGAAATTCAACTCGGAAGCGATTCGGCAAAGCCGACGCTTCGCGAACGTATTTGAGAATCTTAAAGGATGGAAGCCGAAGGGTGGACGAAAGCGGTCTAACCTAAGGCAAAGATTCCACGGTTGGCTCAAAGCAAAAATTCGTGATTTTACGGAAATGAAATGGACTGAATTGGGGGGTAAAGTCGTGGAAGTCGTGGCGGCTTACACTTCAAAGCTGGCCTATGATGGATCTGGTACGGTTAAACGTAATTCAAGGAATTATGCCCTAACAACCTTTCCTTCAGGTAAGCGATTTAATGCCGACTTAAACGGAGCTTACAACATCGGTGCTAGAGGCGTAATTAAACTCACTCGCAGAAATGACGGTGAGGGTCGTTCCAGCAAAAGATCTGGACGACCGCCTAGAAGCTGGGCTTCCTTGTGTGAGTTGTGGGTTAGGGATAACTCCAAATTAGCATAAGACACCACCGCCTCGTTCAGGCGGTGGAAGCTTCATAC
>NZ_JAAHIE010001051.1:0-1840 GCF_010671945.1 Moorena sp. SIO4E2 | reverse complement strand
TAAGCGAAGATTAAACTTCCCCAGCCAATCTTCGTCGAGGATCATCTTGAGTTCAGAAGGCACTGAAATGATCACATCATCCTGTATTGTAGTGATATAGGTAGGAGCGAGTTGTTTGATCTGGTGAAAAATGTCATCGATTCGAGGCCAATGAGATGATTGGTGAGGAGGAGGAGGAGGTCCTAAGAAACATCTTGCATCATCAATCATTATAACCGATCCAGAAATGGCTAATGCTGGCTTAAGCTCTAATAATAATGGGCATTCATTGCTCTCCCCACCGGTTCCTGGTCCACTATAGTGACCATCTAACCAGAAGAAAGCTGGTGAATTTAACTGTGTAACCGTAAGCATTCAGGTGTAGGGATTGACAAAGTCACCCCACTCACTTCAAAAGCGGAATCAGAGACAATTCGTGAGAACGCTGCCTGACTGCTAAGGACACAGCCTGACTCAGGAACTTTATGGTATTACGCCCGCTTAGCACGACTTGACTGAATCACACGTCAATATTGTTGCTGAACGCTCAAACCCATTCCAGGAGCGAGACCCCCCTGCGACTTTACGCTTAGTCACTGCCAAACGCAAAGAGCGTTCTGCCCGATTATTATCGGGTGGGACTTGTGGGTAGTCTAGGAAATACCACCATTGCTCGGACTTGTGCCTCAGCGATGCAGCGCGGTCTTGGGGGTTCCCCCCATGAGCGACTGCATCAAGACAAGACTTGAGCAACAACCCCGCAGCGATTTGCAGCTTTTGAACTCCAGCTCTCAATTGCCTCAGTTACTCGCCCCTTGAAAGACTCAGCCCAAGAAGCATAAACTGATGCCTCACCAGTCTCACGCCACTGACGGTGTTGGGCAAAAGCTTCATCAATCAACTCAATAAAGGCTTGACCCAAGCGAAGTTGGTGAGGCTGTTTCAGACGAGCGACTTGCTGAAAATGTCGTCGTAGATGAGCCAGACACTTTTGTGATCGCTGCAACTTCATAACCGTTGTAGACGCGCTTATTCGTCGGAACTGAGGACTCCTGCAAAACAAGACCTACGTAGATATTCAAGTTCGGCTCTTGAACGAGTGTCCCCGGCATGGAACAAACTATATCCGTATCCTGAAAGCACCCACATCCATTCTTTCACCCCATTGACCAACCATGGAGACTCGTCAACGTGGACATGAGGTTGATTCACGGGCCCACTCTTTTAATTCACTCACTTGTGGAGTAACGGCAGAGGCGACCCGCCGGGTGGTGGCATCTTTAGTTCCTAAACTTACCTCGATGTTCCCAAACTCTTGCAACCATTCCTGTTGCTTTTGATAAGACAAATGACCGTAGTGTCCCAACTTTCGCCAGCATTGCCTGCAAGGAACGCGCTCCTTGTCTTGTCCTGCAATGACATTCTCGGGTAACTCTCCCCCAACCACAGTCCCACAGTGATCACATATCCTTGCCTGATGCTGGTACTCTACAATTTCGATCGGATGCTCTACCAGTTGAGCCACCACATAGCTTCGGGTTGAGCAATCCCTACTTTCCCAATGATTTCCCTGACAGTTAGGACTTCTTTGAGGTTCGACTACTACATATCGGTCAACCCGCCCAAATCCTTTTCGGGTTTTCCCTTTGTGTCCTGGTTGTCCTCCTGGTTTTCGTTTCTCGGAATCTGATTCCTTCGACGGTTTTTTCTCTGACCTTCTGATTAAATCACTTGATGGGGGTTTTGATGAAGTCTGGCTGTCTTTGTTCAACAGACTTTTGAGGCGTTCCACCTCCCCAATCAGTTGTTCAATTCCCTAGTTGGCAGTTGCAGCACCAGCTCCACCAGAACTGATTGTCTG
>NZ_JAAHIE010001050.1:0-1845 GCF_010671945.1 Moorena sp. SIO4E2 | reverse complement strand
CATCAGCCTTTGTGAAAGCCGCCATGGCAATCTATGACATCATCATGTTCTTTGTTAATCGCGGTAGTCAGGTGCTGGAATTGGTAAATGCAGTTGTGGATGCCGTGAGTGCGATCGCATCTGGTGCTGTTGGTGGCGCAGCGAAGTTGGTAGAGAATGCTTTAGCGAAAGCTGTACCAGTGGTAATAGGGTTCTTGGCTTCGCTGTTGGGTATTGGTGGTTTGGCGAAGAAGGTTGAGAAGATTATTGGTAAGATTCGCGAGCGGATTGATCAGGCGATTGATAAGGTGTTGTTGAAGGCGAAGGGGTTGTTTAAAGGGAAGAAGGGTAAGGGTAATAAGGATGGTAAGTTTACTAAGAAAGATCGTAAAGCTGGATTAGCTGCTTTTGAAAAAACAGAGAAGGCATTTGCTAAAGATGGCACTATTGATCATCGATCTGCTGGTAAAGTTGCTAAGAGAGTAAAGCGAAATCACCCAGTATTTAGATCAATTAGTGTAGTTGATGGTGGCAATAGCTGGGATTATAAGTATGTTTTTAGAAACATCAAGAAAACATCTAATAAAAAGCAGGAAGAGCCTAAGGAAATGGAAAAGGTTAAAGTTCCGTTCAATATTCGAACTCGAAAATTTAAACCTACATCTTTCAGAGGACAGCTCAGACAGCAAGAACGTGGAATTAATGCAATGAAAATGAGTGATTGGTATGCCAATAGAAATCAATTCTTAATTACTAAAGCATCCAAGGGCTCAGGAAGAAGTGATGACAGTGCAAAGGATCAAAGAAGATTTCGCGAGATTATCAGGGCTCGAATCGTTGAACAACGCCTTAACAAGGCAATTGACAAAGGAGAATCAAAAGAAAAATCACTAAAAGAAGCTGAAGCTTTTGCTGATGCTTGGATGTCTAAAAATGCCGCACTTCATGGTCCTGATCAAATTGCAGGCGGTGGTAGAACTGTTATTGATACTGGATCAATTGATGTCAAAGATATAAACAATTCATCTGAATTCAAAACATTTAAAGCTCGAACAGGTTTAGTCGGTATGGGAAATACACGTATAAATTCATCAATAGGTTCACAATGGAAAAAGCGAATAAAATACATTGATGATGAGGTTAAAAAATCAAAATATAATGCTCACAGAAAAGGATTAAATATGAATGTTTCTCTTGAAGGTATAGAGATATAAGGTTGCTTAAAATATGGAAAATCAATCAAGCAATTTGCCGGCAGCAAACTTTGAATATTTTGTGGAATGCTACGGAAATCCTAATGGTCTAGTTTCTACAAAAGATGAGGAGCTAGCAGGTAAAAAGGATATTATACCCAGCAATTTGATTGTTTTTTGGAGAGAATATGGTTTTGGTAGCTATGCAGAGGGGTTGATATGGACTCATCCACCCAGTATTTTTGATGATTTGATTGAGGAATGGACGGGGTTATTACCTCATAAAGCTTCTTTAATTTTCAGAACATCTTTCGGTGATTTTTGTTTGTGGATACAGGGTAGAGCTTATTTATTTGATGTTCACGCAAGAAACGTTGACGAACTTACCGAAGATATTGGTTTCTTATTTGACTATATTCTTTGTAGAGAACAATTTTTAACAAATGTTTTAAGGTCAAATCTACATAGTCAAAGTGTAAGTAAACTAGGAAAATTGAAGGCGGATGAATGCTTCACCTTTGTCCCTGCAATTGCTTTGGGCGGCTCGGAAACAATAGAACATATACAAAAAGTTGAAATGCGTGAACACTTAGCTTTACTGGCTCAAATTTGAGCTACCACTAATGATGTATTGAATGGAGATAGTGCGATCGCGTGATCTTTTAGGTTGGGA
>NZ_JAAHIE010000105.1:0-18082 GCF_010671945.1 Moorena sp. SIO4E2 | reverse complement strand
TGGTTTGCCAAAAATCTCGCCACATCCATCAACGGCGACCGTAAGTAGGAATCACTCTGCTTATTTCCTAGCATCTCCAGATTGGCACGAGCATCTGGGAGACTAATCCCTTTTAGATCAGCAGCTAGGGCATCCGGCTTAATTTTCAACTCCTTAGCTGCGATCGCTAACCCTTCCGATGGATGTTGATTGAGAAACCCTAGTCCTTTGAAAACCCCTTTGACAAAGGCTTCCACCGCCTCTGGGTTGGCTTCGATATACTCAGTGGCAAACAGATAAACATCCGTAATCGCTGTTGGTATTTGGGACGAGTCATAGATAATGCGTCCATCAGGTTGAGCCAAGTTAGCCTGTTTTAGGAATGGTGCATAGGTAACAGCAATATCCACATTCCCCACCTGGTAAGCTGCTGCTGCTCCGGCTGGATCCACGTTCACCAAGGTAACATCAGCTTCACTCAACCCAACTGCTGTGAGTACTTTTAGTAGAAAGAAATGGCTAACTGCCCCTTTTTCAACAGCAATCTTCTTACCCTTAAAGTCCTTAATGCTACTAATACTGTTGCGGGCTAAGATGCCATCCCCACCAACGGAGTTATCCTCTACCAAAACAATGCGATAGTCTTTGCCCTTAGTTGCCAATAAGACTGCTTCAGAAGTTACAGGAGCAATAGCATCCAGTTTTCCTGCTAAAAAGCCAGAGATATAATCGGGATTATAGCCAAAGGTTTTCAGGTCAACCCTTAGCCCCAGTTCCTGAAAGAAGCCTTTTTTGAGCGCAATCAAAAGAGGAGTCAAACCAATCCAAGTGGTCACCCCTAGAGAGAAAGACATCGATGGGCTGGGCTTAGCATCACCCAAGTCATTGCCAGAAGATGTTTGCTTTGGGGGAGTACATGCCCCCAGGATAAAGGTGCTGGATGCAAAGATTAGCCATTGCAGAGTTTGACGCCTTGACAACAAGTTGAGTCTTTCTAGAACCATATCATCTTCCGTTATATCCGTTACATGGGTTAACCCATCCGTTTCCAGTTAACTTTTCCCTGAAGACGGTATATAAAATAACATTTTTTTAGATTTTTGGGGTGAGGGGTTGCACCCCTCATTATTTGTGTTATATTTAGATCAGTAGATGCACCCTGATGATTAAGAGAGCCGCAGTTGTGACTCTCTTATTTTTTTTTAGGGTCAGAGGGGCAGAGTGGGAAGAAGCAGACCAGAGGAAAAAAATTTGGTGTGTGCCTCACTAAAATTTGGGTAGGCTATGCATTGGCTTAAGTTGACTATTGCTAGTCCACAGTCAACAGTCCACAGTCAACAGTCCACACTTTGAGTAATTTCTTCTAGATCTTAATTGACTGCAAGCTCAAAAAAATCCCCAACAATACGGTTTTAGCAACTAGAGATGATCCAGGAAGATAAAGCAGGGGAATTTTAAACCTTCTCAAACTACTATCTGATTTGATTCGTCAAATAAATTGTTCCTGTGAGCATCATCCTTGTGCAGGTAAGATGCCTGTGCTAAGGTTGACAACTATAGTAATGTTTATCAATATATTTACAAGTCCGTTAGGTTATTGCGTCAGTTAACAATGCTGAAATTGAGGTTTAATAACCATTCGTTTATTATTTTAATTTTAAATTAATACCTTAATTAAATCCAAAACTAGTGAGAGGATATCTGAAAAGTTTTTTGATATTGAATTTTGCCCCCCTGACCCCCCAACTTTGGGGGAAGAGTCCATTTGCTTCTAAAAGTCCCCCAGAATTGGGGGATTTAGGGGGCTTGGATGTAGCAAATGAGACTTCTCAGACAACCTCTGAGATAAACCGTTATTAACGCTTACTATAATAACAGTATAAACTAGCTTAAATATGATGAATACTGAACAAAACAATGCTCCTATAATCCTGGTCGCCGATGATGATAAACAAACCCGGATAATGCTGCGTACAATTATGGAAAATGAGGGATATAACGTCGAAGATGTAGGAGATGGGCAGCAGTGTCTGGCAGCTTATACTGAGCTAAAACCCGATATAGTCTTGCTGGATGCTATGATGCCAGTGATGGATGGGTTTATGTGTTGCGCCCAAATCCAAAAGCTACTTAAAAATGAATCAACACCAGTATTAATGATTACTGGACTTAATGACCAAGCTTCCGTTGATTGGGCATTTGAAGTCGGAGCAACGGATTATATAACTAAACCCATCCAACCATCAGTTCTAAGGCAGCGTGTCCGTCGTCTGATCCAAGCTAATCGAGCAGAAAAAACCTTACGGGAGAGGGAGAAACAATATCGTTCTGTGGTAGAAAGTGTTAAAGAAGTGTTTTTTCAAATTGATGCCACTGGACACTGGATATTTCTCAATTCTGCCTGGACTACTTTCACTGGCTTTACTGTAGAAGAAAGTCTAGGGAAAAATTGCCTAAAATTTATTGATCCTGATGATCAGGAACGTTATCAACAATTGTGGCAGTCTCTAGTCAACGGTGAAAAGGATTCCTTTAAACATGAAATAAGATATGTTACCAAAACAGGGAAGTGCCGCTGGGGGGAGATTAATATTCATTCAAGCTTGATGATTGATGGTGTGGTTACCGGTTTTTCTGGTATGCTACAAGACACCACTGAACTTAGAAAAGCTCAAGCTTTAGAAAAAGAGAAAATCAAATTGGAAGCGGATATCCAAGAACGAGAACGTCGCTCAGAAATCATTCGTAAATCCCTAGAACAGGAAAAAGAACTCAGTGAACTTAAATCTCGGGTTATTAGTACGATATCTCATGAGTTTCGTACTCCAATGATGATGATTCAATCGTCTACCGAATTGCTAGCTAAGTACAGTGAGAAATTGTCAGAAGATAAAAGACTGAAACATTTTCAACAAATTGGATGGGCAGTTGAACACATGAATCAACTCCTGACCAATGTGATTTTCCTAGATAAAACTGAATCAGGGGAACTTGATTGTCATCCTGAATACTTGAATCTAGAGAAACTATGCCAAAAAATTATTAATAATTTACAGGTTACTTTAAGTAGTGACTATAAAATAGATTTTTCTACTCAGAGTAATTCTAGTCAAGTTAATTTAGATGAACAGTTAGTTGGACAAATTTTGACTAATATACTATCTAATGCGGTTAAATATTCTCCCCAAGGAGGCATCATTAAGTTTGACGTATTTTGTCAGCCAGAAGAAGCAATTTTAACTATTCGGGATTCAGGGATTGGTATTCCGTCAAAAGAAAAGCAACGAGTGTTTGACTCTTTCTATCGAGCCACTAATGTTGGTGCTATAAAAGGAACAGGATTAGGTCTGGCTATTGCTAAAAAATGTGTTGAATTGCATCGGGGTAAGATTAACCTGGACAGCGAAGTTGGTGTGGGAACAAAGTTTCAAGTAATCTTGCCATATTTGGATTAATCAATATAGCGGTTTTAAATTGGGTGAGGTAGTTTAGTAAAGGGAACAGCGGATCTGGGAACAGCGGATCTGGGAACAGGGAATAGAGAGCAAGGGGAAGAAAATTGGCGTTGCTGATTATGCGTATGGTTTTGCCCCCTTAGCCCCCCAATTCTGGGGGGAACAAAACTATCAAAGTCCCCCAGAATTGGGGGATTTAGGGGGCTTTAATAAAACCAAATGATCGCACATTCATTCCTTAATTCAGCAACGCCAGAAAATTCGCTATACTTGATTGCTCAAGAAAACCGCTATATTCAATGAACAAAATTACAACAATCCCCGACTTCTGAACAAGCCGGGGAAGCATAGTAGGTATTGGCATGGGTTCGATGCCCACTCAACTACCAATTAAATTTTGCTGTAGCCTTAACCATTAGATCCTCTAAAATCAGATCAACAGGCTGTTTGTTAAGGATTCACGGTCAACCTTCAACCTTCAACCTTCAACCTTCAACCTTCAACCTTCAACCTTCAACCTTCTTCAAGCCCTTATAACTGAGGTACATACTGTGGCTTCTCAGGCACATCGGTGTACTCAGCCACAATTTGACGGAACTCCTCACCATCAATAGTTTCTTTCTCAATCAACAGATCCACCAATCGGTCAACCGCATCTCGATTATCTCGAATGATATCTCGTGCTTCTTGATGGCAATGTTCTACAATTTGACGAACTTGCTGATCAATCCGAGCAGCAACCTCTTCAGAATACTCTGCCCTAGACATTAATCCGGCACCGAGAAAGACTTCTCCCTCTTGGCTTTCCAAGGACAGAGAACCTAAGTCACTCATGCCGTAGCGAGTTACCATTTGCCGTGCGATTCCAGTCAATTGCTGCAAATCACCACCGGCACCAGTAGTGACTTCCGCATCACCGAATACTTCTTCTTCCGCAGCTCGACCGCCTAACGCTCCAGTAATGCGAGCCAAAAGCTGAGATCTGGTAATTAAACCTTGCTCTTCACTAGGAGTAAACCAGGTTAGACCTTGAGCTTGTCCCCGGGGAATCAGGGTAACTTTCTGTACGGGGTCGTGATCCTTGACTAGGGTACCAATAATAGCGTGACCAACTTCATGATAAGCAATCAATCGCTTGTTCTTGCTATCTACCAGGGGAGTACCTTCCATCCCAGCCACTACCCGGTCAACCGCATCATTGATTTCCAGCATTGTAATCGCTTCTTTGCGACGGCGAGCAGTCAGGATAGCAGCTTCATTGAGCAGGTTGGATAAATCAGCACCAGTGAATCCAGGGGTCCGTCTTGCGATCACTTCGATGGAAATTTCTGAAGCCAGTTTTTTATCCCGAGCATGGACTTCCAAAACCTTAATCCTCCCTTTGAGGTCTGGGGGATCTACCATCACCTGGCGGTCAAAGCGTCCGGGACGTAACAGAGCTGTATCCAGAACATCCGCACGGTTAGTAGCAGCAATCACGATAATGCCGGTGTTTCCTTCAAACCCGTCCATTTCCGTCAGCAATTGGTTTAGGGTTTGCTCCCGTTCATCATTACCACCACCAATTCCAGCTCCCCGTTGCCGTCCTACCGCATCAATTTCATCGATAAATATCAAACAAGGGGCATTTTCCTTAGCTTTTTTGAACAAGTCACGAACCCTAGAGGCACCAACACCCACGAACATTTCCACGAATTCGGAACCAGAGATACTAAAGAAAGGCACTCCTGCTTCACCAGCGATCGCTTTTGCTAAGAGGGTTTTACCAGTTCCAGGAGGACCGACCAGCAGCACACCTTTTGGTATTCGTGCTCCGACAGCGGTAAACCGTTCCGGTTGCTTAAGGAAGGTAACTACTTCTTCGAGTTCCTCTTTGGCTTCTTCGATACCGGCCACATCATCAAACAGGACCCCAGTTTTGGCTTCCATCATGAACCGCGCCCGGGATTTCCCGAAATTCATCGCTTGACCAGGACCACCATTCATGTTGCTGGAGCGACGGAATAGGAAAAATAATCCCGCAATCAAGAGAATCGGAAAAATTAAATTCCCCAGCAGTCCCCAAATTGCCCCATCATTGCGAGCTGGATGAGATGTCAGAGCAATATTAGACTCTCTGAGCTTAGAAATCAGTTCCGGCGCACTAATCGGCAGATCTACTCGCAGCCGCTGTAAGCGGTTATCAAGATCCACATCCACAGCTTCTACAATCGCTGTGCGACCACTATCATAGAGGTCAACACTAGTGACTCTACCGGAATCAATATAGTCCAAGAAGCGACCATAGGTCATGCGAGTACTGGCGGTATTACTACCCATATTCCCGGTAGTACTGGCAAATGTTCCCTGCCAAAAGAAAAAACCAATGACTAGGGCAGGTAATGTCCAGAGTAGGAGTATTCTCCAAGAAAATTTCATGTTTTATTCGCCTCTATTACTGGTAACGAATGCTGGTATCACCCTGTTAGGGAGGATCTGATTACAAAGCAAATCAAGATCAAAAATCGATTCAATACCCTAAAACCGTTTGCCTATAGTATTTTTGTATTTTCTGTCAATACCTTTGAGGGGTATTGCCACATAACTCGTGATTACACAAGTTATTGTAACGTTATTTTAACTAAATTTAACATAAATCTCATTCTGTGAGCAAGGTAGTGATAGCAAGGCTTGTAATGGTGTTTCCCAGGAGGGTGGGGAGTGTGAGAGGTGTGGGTAGGATGGGGGAGATTTTTATGAAAAGCAGTTATCAGTTATCAGTTACAGTTGGAATAGGCTTGTTGATGTCATGATCTCAATAAGGTGTTTAGGCACAGATAACCATGACAGAATTGTTGGAGCAAGCCATCTCCCAGGTGAGACAGTTGCCAGATTCGGAACGAAATAGCATTGCTGCGCTGATTCTCAAGGCATTGGAGCAGAAACAGGGGGATTTTTGGGCTGATTTTGATGAAATTATCGCAGAAAGCCAAGTTAGCACGGGAATTACTGATTTATCCGATCAACATGACCATTATGCCCACGGTGGGGAAAAGCGAGGGGTGGAATAGTCGTTAGGACAGTTTTTGTGGATACGGCAGCGGGGATTGCTTTGGTGAATGTGGATGATGATTTTCACCCCATTGCTAAACAGGTAAGGGTGAAGTTGGAGCAAGATAATTATCGTTTGGTAACTAGTTATTTTGTGCTGTTGGAAGGGGCTGATTCTTTAACTTCTGTACGGTTTCGTCACCAAACTATTAATTTGCTAAATCGCCTCAAGGGTTTGGCAGGTTTGCCAGTGATTGAGGTTATTAAGAACCTAATATGAATAATCAACCTAGAAATAATCGAACTGTGAATAGATTTCGCAATTTGTTGGGAGGGGTTTTCGCCTTTCTCATGGCAAGCGGAATAATAGGCACTGTTACTGGATGGATTCCTAATTTTATTAATTGGATTACCAATGAGGAACCAAATGTTAGCTGGACTGTTTCTCCTGTCCAAGGCGACGCACCGCTAAAAGTCATTGCAGACACAAACGCTAGTGATCCTGATGGCGATACTTTAAAAATTTCCTGGTATATAGATGATGATTTGCAAACAGAGGGGAGTAATACAAGCCATGAATTCAATCTTAAAACACCTGGACAATATAGATTGCGTGCATTGGTAACTGATGGCCGCGTTATTAAAGCAGTTGAGCGCATTCAATTAGTTACTGTGAATCGTCCAGTAATTCCCCTTGAGTCAATGGAACTAGACCGCCCATATTCTCTAGAAGAACCTGAAAAACTGGTAAAATTGCCAACAAAAATCATAACAAATGGCTATTCTTTGTCCTTAACAGCTTACCAATTTTCCGGTGCTGCTACCACAATCCGGGCGTTTAAAGAGGAAAAGGCTTTAAACGGAAAAAACGGTGGCAATGGTAGACCTGGTACGAATGGTCAAAATGGTGGTCAAAACCCAGGTGAAAGGGGGAAAAATGGTAGTAATGGCACAAATGGCGCAATAGGTAAGAACTCTGGTTTAATTTCTATCAAAGCAGAAGTTATTAATGTTCCATTAACTATTACAAACAATGCTCAACACGGAGGTAATGGTAGCATTGGAGGTAATGGTGGCGATGGAGGCAAAGGGGGCAAAGGAAAATCTTCCAAAGATGGTATAGGTATTGGTGGTGTAGGTAATTGTGAGCGAGGTCCTGGACGTGGTGGAAACGGTGGTGTTGGAGGTGATGGCGGTAAAGGAGGTGACGCTGGAGCTGGTGGTAACGCTGGAGGTGTAACCATAGAAGCATCAGAGGCTAAACGTCTTGAAATTGAAGCTTTAGGGGGCAAAGCAGGTCAACCAGGCGCTGGAGGTACTAAGGGGAAAGGTGGCAATGGTGGAGACGAAGGCAACGTCACAAAATACTGTAGGACCAAAGACCGATATGGTGCTAGGGGTGCTGATGGAACAGCAGGTATTAAGGGCGCAACAGCAAACAATGGAGTCAATGGTCAAATTTCAGTTCGCATTGGCTCGAAGACTTATAAAAGGGAAAACGGCAGTCTGAGTTACCCATAAGTGTCTCGGCAAAATGTAAGCGCAGCCAGCCCTATAGAATAAGCTCAAACAAACAGTAGCGCGCCTGTGTCCCTCAGCCCTATGGCCAAAAGAAACAGACGCGCTAGTTTGCTCTAAATCCTCCTTTTGGAGGATTTACTTTATACCAGCCGTAACCTAGTAGGTTTCAACGTGCCAGCGATGTGCTTTCTTCATTTGCTGTCTGTATGTAGTCCAATCTACATCCTCCTTAGCAGCTGCAGCAGTCAAAGCCTCATCAATACCACCTTCCATACCTTTTAATCCGCAGATGTAGGTATGGGTGTTTGGTTGCTGCATCAGCTTCCACAACTCGTCAGCATGTTCCGCCACCCTGTGCTGGATATACATCTTGCCCCCTTCAGAATTCTTCTGCTCACGGCTAATGGCATAGGTGAGGCGGAAGTTATCTGGGTTATTCTGCTGCATTTCTTCTAAATCATCTTTGTAGAGGATGTTAGGGGTAGTAGAAATACCAAAGATCAGCCAAGCCAAGCCCTTGAACTTGTAATCTTCGTGCTGCTCTTTAAACATCCGCCATAGGAAAGCGCGGAATGGTGCAATACCAGTGCCCGTTGCCATCATGATGATATTGGCATTGGGGTCCGATGGCAGCAACATCTCCTTACCGACCGGTCCAGTGATTTTAACATCATCCCCTGGATTCATATTGCACAGGAAAGTAGAGCAAACACCGTTTACGGTTTCCCCAGTTTCCGGATGTTTGTACTGCAGCTGTCTGACACACAGGGATACTGTCTTATCATCCAGGTCATCGCCGTGACGAGTAGAAGCAATGGAGTACAGACGAAGCTTGTGGGGTTTGCCTTTGTCATCAGTACCCTCGGGAATAATACCAATACTTTGACCTTCGAGATACCGCAGATCACCTCCAGAAAGGTCAAATTTGAGGTGACGGCAATTACCAATACCCCCTTCCCGGACTAGTTGTTCGTTTGATATACACTTACCAATGAAGGGGTTTTTGGGTCGATAGGTATTGACAGGGATATCATCTTTGGCCTTTTTGGGTTTCGCTTGAGTCATAGGCTTAGTTGTGTTTTCTGACTGGGTAGGCTTAGTTGTGTTTTCTGACTGGGTAGGTTGTGTTTGAGCCACTGACCCATTAGCGGCACTACTGGATAAAGGTTTAATGCTTACAATCTTCCCTCCCATGCGAGCAATACGCTGCATTTCCTGCTTCATGCGGTTATAGGGCACCGTCAACAAAACTGTGCCACTCTGACGAATCGGTCCATTTTGACGAAGACCGACTACCTCATAAAGGTAAGTGCGACTACCAAATTCTGTAACAGTGCTGGAATTAGTAGACTCGCTAGGACTGTACATTGCTTCTATTGCTCCAAACCAAACTGACTATGTATTGCTAACTATGTATTGCTAAGACTTGCCTTGGCACCACAAACAGACTCACGGTCGATGGGTGAGCGGCTAGCTAGTAATAACCCCGAATAATGCCTTATTAGCGTAACATTGTAAAGCTATGCCCAGTAATGTTTTTGGTTTATCAGGGAGAGAATTAGTGTAGAGGCACTGGTAGGCACTACTCTCAAGTTACATGATCAGTAACTCAAAAACTGTAAATCCTGAGTCAGTTTAATTTTTTCTTTAAAAAATGCCCAACAAACCTTAGCATAAGTACTAAGCGAGGTAATGCTACTGACAATCAGCCTTGTATAAGCAATCTGGTTTTGGTAGAATCCACTATGAGCAGCTAGTAGTAAATACTTAAGCAGAGCTTGGCTTTGGTCTTCCCTAGTGGTTAGTACTTAAGCGAGTGGATTTATGGTGGCATGTTATCAAGCACCACTATAAGCGTGTGTCAGATTGCTCCCAGGCTTGGGCTTTGGCTTACTGAAAACTGATTTGAGAATATGTTTTACGTTAGAGGGAAGATATGACCACAGATCTGGAGAGGGTGGTAGTTATAGGAGTTGCTGGAGACTCAGGATGCGGGAAATCAACGTTTCTGAAGCGTTTGACCGACCTATTTGGCCAGGAGTTCATGACGGTGATTTGTCTGGATGACTATCACAGTCTGGATCGCAAACAGCGCAAAGAAAAAAGGGTTACTGCCCTTAATCCTAAAGCAAATAACTTTGACTTGATGTATGAGCAAATCAAAGCGCTAAAAGAAGGTCGGGGCATAGACAAACCTATTTACAACCATGAGACCGGTGAAATTGATCCACCAGAACGGGTTGAGCCAAATAAAGTCATAGTCATTGAAGGTCTGCACCCTCTTTATGATGAGCGGGTGCGTGAGCTGGTTGACTTCGGCGTTTACCTAGACATTAGCGATGAAGTCAAAATCCAATGGAAAATCCAGCGGGACATGGCAGAACGGGGCCACCGTTATGAGGATATCCTAGCGTCGATTGAAGCTAGACGTCCAGACTTTGAAGCTTACATTGAAGTCCAGAAGCAATACGCTGATGTGGTCATTCAAATCTTTCCCACACAGCTGCTTCAGGGAGAGGCAGCTAAGGAAAGCAATCTACTGCGGGTGCGCCTACTTCAGAAGGAAGGGGTGGAAAACTTCGACCCAGTTTATCTGTTTGATGAAGGGTCAACCATCGACTGGAGACCTTGTGGTCGCAAGCTAACCTGTGCTTATCCTGGTCTGAAAATGTACTATGGGCCAGACAGCTACATGGGTAACGAAGTCTCTGTACTAGAGGTAGATGGTCAGTTCGATAACCTAGAGGAGATGATTTACATCGAAAGTCACCTCAGCAAGACCTCAACCAAGTACTATGGAGAGATGACCGAGTTATTGCTCAAGCACACCGATTATCCTGGCTCTAACAACGGTTCTGGGTTGTTCCAGGTTCTCGTTGGTCTGAAGATGCGGTCAACTTATGAAAGCTTAGTATCTGGTGAAGCCAAAGTAGCAGCCAAGGTGTAGTATGGTCTACAGGAGCTGATGGATAAATGTTTGCGTGACTCCAATTCCATCAGCTTCCTCAGACGGAACAAACCGAATCAGAGCATAAGATTGGCATGGTATCGGATAGAGTTATAAGAATTTGGATAGCCAGTGTTTTGGTGTTTTTTGTTATGGTGGAAATCTACCAGTGGGTTAGACACGTAACTCTACCACTACCGGTGTTTATCTTAGCAGGAGCCTTATTAGCGATCGCTTCTAACTATGGCAAGCATCCAGGCTGGATTTTTCGCCAGCCTTCCTTCCCATCTGATTCATCTGCTCCTAATCTAAGCCAAGACAGCCAAGACCAAGACATTGCCAATACTGCTAAATTAAACGCTACAAAGCAGTCCTTATTTCCTACCTTGCCTCTCCCACAAAAATCAATTTCTTTTATTATTAATCGTCCTTTTGAAAAAAAGAATGAATGAAGAATTCATCTAAGCATTCAGCAGTCAGCTGTCAGCCGTTGGGCTTTGTCTCACCCTAAGCGATCAGCTTTGTGGATCAGGCTTCTAGCCTGTGAAATAACTCAGATGAAACGAATGCTTACCTGTTTCATTAGACTTCTTGCAGAAGTCGGGAATAGGGAATAGGGAATGGGGAATAGTGAAGAAGAATCGAGGGAAACAGTATCATAAAAATACTTTTGCAAGAGGTCTATTAAATAGCTGATAGCTGATAGCTGATAGCTGATCCCTCACATCAACCCTTCATATTCCGCTTCATTTGCTCCAACTCTTCATCCATTTCCCAGCTTTTAAACTGTTGCTCTAAAGGGTCTACACCAGAAGGGATATTGTATTGGTTACTGTTGGTAGTCTGATTCCAGGCAAATGTCTGGGAGTTCTGCTTAGGCTGAGAACTTGCGCGAGCTGCTGCTGTATCTCTAGCTTTAGCCTGCACTTCAGCGCGATGGTTTTTAATCTGTTCTTGGAGTTCCTTGGCTTTCGTAATTCGCTGTTTAACCCCTTCCATCTGGCCCCAAAGCTGATTGCCTTGACGTAACAGAGCTGCTTCTCGCTCTTGAGCTGCTTTAGCCCAATCAAATCTGTTGTGGGACTTCGCCTTGTCAATACGCTCATGCCAACGTTGAATGTCTTTGGCAACGGCGAGAATTTGGTCTTGCAACCGCTTTTCCTGTTGCTGTAAGTCAATAATTAGCCGCAGTGTGTCTTTTTCTTGCTCGCGCAACTGCTCCTCTAGTGCCTGTAACTCTAGATGAGGATTGTTGCGGAGAAATTCTTCTAGACGACTTTCTAGAAATCGATTCAGGTCTTCAAATAGTCCCACTGCACCACTATCCTATATCCTATTAGATCATATATTTTTAACTCTGTTATATCAACATATCTCAGCTTATCTGAAATAGCTACAGGAATGGTATAGCAGAAGTCAGAAGTCAGAAGTCAGAAGTCAGATGTCAGAAGTCAGATGTCAGATGTCAGATGTCAGAAGTCAGAAGTCAGATGTCAGATGTCAGATGTCAGAAGTCAGAAGTCAGAAGTCAGATGTCAGATGTCAGATGTCAGATGTCAGATGTCAGATGTCAGATGTCAGATGTCAGATGTCAGATGTCAGATGTCAGATGTCAGATGTCAGATGTCAGATGTCAGATGTCAAACTCTTGCGCTTACAAAGGGTGTGAGAATTTTGTCATCTCCTAACTGCCCTGGCGACTGCTATAACTATAGTTAGTTATGAATAGTTAATTTAAAATTGGGCATTGGGATTTGTGCGATCGCGATCGCACAAATCGGGTACGCGATTGGCCTTTGGCCACGCTACGCGTACGCATACATAATATAATCGACTATAAAATACCATTGGCAATTGGCAACCGAGCCATCCTGTTGTTAATTTCCTTAGAGCGTTAGAATTTGTTTTTTAAATTCGATATGGTGATTTATTACAGTCATGATCTTACATAACTAAAAATGTTGTCCAACGTAAATTGAACGAACTTCACCATTGCGTCGAATCACTGCTTCCTGATTATCTACAGAGACTAGAGTCCAACCGCTATTAGCAATTGCTTCCCCCAGCTTAACCCGTTGGGTAACACCATCAATTTTAAACAAAGCAGCAGATTGTTCTCCTAGCTCCAGTAATCCCACCAAGGTATGTTTGATGGCAGGTGATGAGGGTGGGGGAGGTGGGGGCGGAGGGAGTCGGTCAAGAGTAGCGGTGGGCAGGGGGTCTGGGATTGGTGGTGGCGGTAATTCTAGAATAGTTGGTGGTGGTGGTTCTAGAACAGCATTTGACGGTGGTTTCGGGATTGGTGATGGTTTAGGTGTAATTTTAGGGGTGGTAGGAGGGGATGGTTTAACTGGCGCTGATGGCGCTGAGGATGCTATGGCAGGATCAGGGGTTGGAACCTTTTCAATCGGGATGTAATAAACTCGTTCTAAGACACGTTCTTTGACAGCAGTTGGTGGTGCAGTTGGTGCTGAATTATGAGCTACCGGACGATTGGGAGGCGTGGGGTTTGGTAATGATTGGGCGATCACAGGCTTTTTGATAGCTTTTGCTTTGCGGTCAATCACTTCTAGCGATCGCAACATATAGTTAATAAACTGGGCATCAGGTTCTGAGACTTTGCCTTGTTGAACTGATCCCAAAGCCACTAAGTTGTTCAACCATGACCAAGTTAGCTTTCCCTGGCTAGTCAGCCACATCATTGTGATTGCTGATAGGGACAGTAAGGCTAAAGCCCATAGGAGCTTGTCTAAAAACTGACCAGAGTGATCGGCGACAGTACTAGAGTTAGTATCTGCCGTTGTCGTTTGCAACTCACTTGAGGTGGTTTCGGCTAACTCCTGTGTTGAGGGGAGTGGGGATTCCAGAAACGGAATGATTGCCCCTGGTATGGGAATTTTCGGGATTGCTATCGGTTCCAAGGAGACATAGTCTGGCTCAGGGGGTTCTGTCGGCAACTCGCAGCCGTTCTCAATCATTTGGTACAGATCCCCAAATAAATCATCCATTAACCTATCGGCTTCAGCATCTACCGACCATGGCTGAATGGGAAGGGGAGGGTTCAACCGCTCTGTTGATTTTTCTTTGGTAATCACATCCTGAGACATCGATGGTATCTCTCGTTACTATGACTATGACTATATCTTTCAGAAGATTATCTTCCGAGACCCAAAACTAGACTTTTCTATGGGAAAAATCCTCCCATGGTTGGATATCCCGTCTGGTGATCAACCAGGGAGCAATAACGAACCTGAAATTAGGGAGCCACAACAGCAGTGAACTTTCGTTCCCGCACCTCTAGATATACCAGCAAGGCATTGATATCTGCTGGATTAACCCCGCCAACTCTGGATGCCTGACCAATAGTCATAGGTTTGACCTGGCTAAGCTTTTCACGAGACTCCTTGGATAGAGTTTCAATAGCAGCATAATCCAAATCTGGTGGTAACTGCCGATTAGCTTGCCGAGAAACTTGGTCAATTTGCTTTTGCTGACGCTTAAGATAACCATCATATTTTAGATCAATTTCTGCTCCTTCCCGTTCCGACTGATTCAGGTTAGGGTCACCGAGTCCATATTGGTCTAGATTGACATAGTGGAAACCAGGACGACGTAGTAACTCAGCTAAGGTAATCGAGTTTTTGATCTTTTGCTGGGTATCGGATGCGATCGCAATTCCGATTGGATCATGTTCCTTAATCCGTACCGACTGGAGTCGGGCTTTTTCTGTGGTGATGTTTCCCTGTTTTTGTTGATACAGCTGCCACCTACGGTCATCAATCAAACCCAGTTTCCGTCCTAAAGGAGTCATACGGCGGTCAGCGTTATCGGACCGCAATAGTAACCGATACTCCGAACGGCTAGTCAGCATTCGGTAAGGTTCCCGCAGGTCTTTGGTACACAAATCGTCAATTAACGTGCCGATATAGCTTTCTTCCCTAGGAAACACCACCATTTCCTGATGGCCTACATAGCGCACTGCATTAATTCCCGCTACAATCCCCTGAGCTGCTGCTTCTTCGTAGCCAGTGGTACCATTAATTTGTCCAGCGCAGAACAATCCCTCAATTTTTTTAGTCATCAGTGTTGGATAACACTGAGTCGCTGGTAAATAATCATACTCAACCGCATAAGCAGGACGGAGCATAGCGCAATTTTCTAATCCCGGAAGAGTTTGCAATAGCTGCAACTGCAAATTCTCTGGTAATCCAGTAGAAAATCCCTGGATATAGAGTTCTGGAATATCTCGTCCTTCTGGTTCAATAAAAATCTGGTGGCTTTCCTTATCAGCAAAGCGCACAATTTTATCTTCAATACTAGGGCAGGAACGGGGTCCTTTAGCCTCCACCCAGCCTCCATAGATTGGGGATAGATGAAGATTGTCCCGAATCAACCGGTGAGTCTCAGAAGTCGTACGGGTCAGATAGCAATACATCTGCTCTCGTTCGACCCACACATCTGGGTCAAAGCTAAACCAGCGCACCTCCTCATCCCCTGGTTGAGGTTCCAAGTTGCTGTAATCTACGGAGCGCTTATCTACCCGTGCGGGGGTTCCCGTCTTGAGTCGTCCCGTTTCAAAGCCTAAGCGGTTAAGGGTTTCAGTCAACCCAATTGCCGCAAATTCCCCAGCCCGTCCTGCTGACATGGACTTGTTTCCCACCCAGATCCGTCCACCCAGGAAAGTCCCAGTTGTCAAGATTACTGCCGATGCTTGGAAAGCCACACCGAAGTAAGTCTGAACACCTATCACCTGATCATTAGCCCCTAGCACCAAATCCGTGACCATGGCTTCCCGGAGAGTCAAGTTTTCTTGATTTTCTACAATCTCCTTCATCACAGCCGCATATTCTCGCTTATCCGTCTGCGCTCGCAAAGCCCAAACCGCTGGTCCCCGTGAACAGTTCAGTACCCGCTTTTGCAGGTAGGTACGGTCAGCCATTTTGCCAATTTCTCCACCCAAAGCATCTACCTCATGGGTGAGTTGAGACTTGGCCGGTGCTCCCACTGCTGGGTTACAGGGTTGCCAAGCAATTTTGTCTAGGTTGAGGGTAAGTAGGATAGTACGACAGCCCAACCGTGCTGAAGCTAGGGCGGCTTCACAACCAGCGTGTCCCGCGCCAACTACAATCACATCAAAGGCATCTTGGAAATCTACTTGGGAATGCATGGGTCTAAGGAAGGATCAGAAATCAAAGCTGAGGAATTCACTACCATAAAATGGTGTGTTTTTTATAGTTTAATTGAAAAATTTATGGTTTATTTTGATAGTTAACCCTCAACCGTCAACCATCAACCATCAACAACAAACTATTAGTTAACCCTTTCAACCCCAGTTATCCTTCAGTGTAAGCATTCAGCGGTCAGCGGTCAGCGGTCAGCTTAAAATCAACCCAGCGTAGCGAAAAGCTTTGTGGCACAGGCTTTGGCCTTGGCCTTTTGGCCTTTTGGCCACGCTACGCGAACGGCCACGCGTGCGCGTTTGGCCACGCTGTGCGAACGACGCTGTGACTTAACTCAGATTAAACGAATACTTACCTATTGTAGTATTAACGGTTTCCTCCTCAATCATCGTGCCCATAGCACATAAGCTGTTCGCGTAGCGTGCGCGTAGCGCTAATCGCTGTTCGCTGATAACTGATAGCTAATAGCTGATAGCTGATACGCGACACGCTGATAGCTAATAGCTGATAGCTGATACGCGACACGCTGATAGCTTACCCTTCAGTGATAATTTTTGGCACTCTGAAGAAATCACCATCCTGCTCAGGAGCTTCCCTGAACATACAATCCCTGTCAGTATAGGGTTTGAGAGTATCCAGTCGAGTCACATTGCTAATATCAATCGCCCGTGTAGTGGGCGGCACATCCTCAGTATCTAATTCACTCAGCTGTTGAAAATATTCGAAAATACTACTCATCTGAGCTGCCAATTTCTCCTCTTCCTCTGCTTTCAGTTCTAAACGAGCAAGATTGGCAACTTTTTGGACTTGTTCGCGGTCTATCATAATTTGGTTATAAAAAGGCTTAGCCGAAATCAAAAACTATAAAGACTATCGTAAGCATATGCGCTACAGATGGTGCTACTTGAGGTGCGGTCAGCTGTCAGCTATCATGTTTAAAATAAAGCTAGTTCCCGTAGCATGGGCATTGAGCAAACGGGATAATTTAATAGTTCGAGATTAATGATAATTCAAAGTCTGGGGATTTGCCCATCAGCCAAAGACTATGAATCCCTGGCAGTAGAGATAACAAAGATTAAACGAATGCTCATCTGTTTTATTCAAAAGCTTTCCACTTAGCCTGTGCTTAGAGCATTAGCTGATAGCTGATACGCGACACGCTGATAGCTGATAGCTTACAGACTATCAAATTTATTAACTAGAAGCTAGCCGCTAAAAGTAAACATCCATCGTAGAACGACCTGTAGTTTTCAGCCAGTTTTGGGCTTCAATGTAGTTATTAGGAGCAAGGCGAATAGCTCGTTTCCAATAATCAGCCGCTTTGTCATACAAAGCTTCTGCCCCCTCACTATCCCCAGCTTCCTTAGACTGTTCACCTTGATAATGGTAAATTACGGCTACATTATTAAGGGCCTGAGGCATACGGGGGTTGATATCAAGAGCCTGATGATAGAGTTCTAAAGCACGCTCATGCTCACCATTACTGGCTTGAATCAGCCCCATGTTGTAGATAATAAAGCTGCGGTCGTTGGGGTCTTCCTCCAGTTCCAACGCTTTTTTGTAATTATCCATAGCTTCAGCATATTCCCCATCCGCTTGAGCTGACATACCATCTCGGTAATAGACAAAAGCTTCCTTGGCTTGCTTATTGGTAGGCAGAACCTTTAAGAGGATGTCTGCCATCACCGTAAAGGTTTTATCGATAAAGTTATCGTTGCGTTGAGTGCGTGGCATAGTTACGTGGGTCTATAGTCTTCACCTTGTAGATCATCCTATCTCGTCATGTCAGCATTTAGCTATGAACCTCTCAGCAGTTAGCTCAACAATCCAGGAAAACTTAAGCATTGATTGGGCTAACTGCCGCAAGTACATGATTTACCTTGAACACCCCTCAATAAGCTGATATAGCGCGTAGTGCTATAGCTCAAGTCATGCCTGTGTTATAGCAGTCGCCAGGGCAGTTAGGACAT
>NZ_JAAHIE010001049.1:0-1847 GCF_010671945.1 Moorena sp. SIO4E2 | reverse complement strand
CCTGAGTTTCCGAATTGCCTTGGCTTGCTTCAATTCACTTTTAGGATTATCTATTTCTGCCTGAGTCATATCGAAGCGCTGATCAAGGCAACGTTCAAAAATTTCCCCAGTGCCAACCTGAACGCCCGCCACCAACATCTGATAGACCTGGGATTTAGAACGGATTTTCCCCTTCAGGGTAGTTTTGACAATGTCATCAATTAATTCAAAATAGCGATCGCTCAATCCCATCTCGTTAGACATAACCTTTTGCCTGATTAGTGCCGACTTTCCTCAAAAATAGCTCAAAATCAGAATAGACTTCTGGCAAGTCTAGTTAACCGTCAACTTGACATCCTCCCGCCGCTAAATCTGGCGATTATAGCGGGGGATTCCTAAGACTCACGACTTAGGTTTCTGCTTCCTTCTCCCTTTTTGGGAGTTTTTCGCACCCGCCTTCCGAGACTTACTCTGTTCAGGTCTTATGGTCGCTCCACAGACTGACACGGCAAGCCCTGCCGCCAAAATATTAATTGATGCGTTAATATCGCGATCGTGGTGAGTGTTACACAATGGACAATCCCACTCTCGGATGCTTAGAGGTAAAGATTCGACGCGATTGAGGCATACAGAACACAACTTACTACTGGGAAACCATCTGTCAATAGAAACAGCTTTACGGTTGTACCACTCTGACTTGTACTTGACCTGACGGATTATTTCTGCCCAATTTGCATCACTGATTACCTGAGCTAGTTTGTGATTTTTGACCATGTTTTTTACAGCTAAGTCCTCAAACGCAATCAATTGGTTTTCTGAGACCAGTTGAGTAGTTAGCTTGTGAGTAAAATCTCTTCTAGCGTCTTTGATTTTTGCGTGTACCCTGGCAACCTTTAACCTGGCTTTGTTACGATTGTTAGATCCCTTCTGTTTTCGCGACAAAGCTTTTTGGTATTTAGCCAGTTTTTTCTTTAGCTTTTTGAAATGCTTGGGGTTGGCAATTTTATCCCCGTCACTGGTTGTAATTAGACTGGTAATTCCTAGATCAAAGCCAACTCGTTTATCCGTTGGGGGCAAACTCAAGTCTCTATGGTCATGAAACCTGATTGAGATATGCCAACGATTGGACGGATCTAAACTAATTGTAACGGTACTTGGATTGCAGTTTGCAGGTAACTGACGACTCCACCGAATAGGCAAAGGTTCTTTGCATTTAGCCAAATAGATCTGGCCATCCTTCCATTTAAATGCAGATTTGGTGAATTCTGCACTACCACCATTCCGCTTTTTCTTGAAGTTTGGATATTTAGTGCAACCCGCAAAGAAGTTCGTAAAAGCAGTTTGAAGGTGTCTTAATCCCTGTTGAAGTGGAACACAACTGACTTCATTTAAAAATAATAAGTCATCCTGTTTTTTCCACTCTGTCAACATTGAGGAAGTTTCTTTATAGCTGATCCGTTTTTGGTGTTCATACCATCCTTTCGTCCTAGCGTCTAAAGCTTTGTTGTAAACAAGCCTTACACAACCTAGAGTTCTCCTCAACAGATTCTCCTGTTCAGGGGTTGGGTAAAAACGGTAACGGTAAGCTTTTTCATTCATGCTCACATTTTAAGCTGTTCCGTGTGAAATGTCAAGTGGACACAATTCCTGAGGGGCTGTGTGCGGAACCTGCGTCCGCACTTTATAAGCCCCGTCTCCCGCTAACCCTTCGGGTATAACGGGAGTCTCCTTGCTCTTAAGGATGATTCGGCAATGTTACAGTAAACAAAGTCCCCTTACCCAACTCAGACTTAACTTTGATCGTTCCTTGATGAGCTTCGAGAATTCGTTTGGAAAGATATAGTCCTAAACCACTACCTGAGCGTTTG
>NZ_JAAHIE010001048.1:0-1855 GCF_010671945.1 Moorena sp. SIO4E2 | reverse complement strand
TTTTGTGTTAAATAGTATTCTATTGTTTGGAAGATAGACTAGAGCTACTATCAGTACCTAGGTCATTACACTTAAAAAGTAAACAATAGTATCAAAAATCTCTAATCACCCGGTTGATTATCAATAAGCCCAAAACCTGACTGCCTGACACATCTTGGAAAATGGCAGTCATCAAGGGGTGCAGTGCTTCGAGCGAATACGAGTAAACCAGATTCGGTCGTAGTAATGCAGCTGTGCCTTCAAAGAAGCAAAGCAAGGTTGCGGGTCGCGGGGTAACAAGAACACAGGGGTTAACAATTGGCGTCCAATGTTCGTGAACCCCCTTGAGCCAGCGTAGACCTATTTTGAGATAACTGATGCCTCGCCGCCAATGGGGATTGACCTTTGGTCACGCTACGCGAACAACAAGTTGACGCAAGCGGTGCAAGTTGTACGGCCAGACAAAGAGTAGTGCTGTTTTGGAGAGCGACAGCGGCCACTTTGTATAAGCGTTCGAGAGCTTCGGGGGAGTTAATCCGAGAATCTTCCAGTTCAAAAGCTCCTGACAAGCTACCCTTGAAACAACTCTTCGACTCCTTACCGCTCTGCGTATTGCCACAAGGTTTTCAAAGTAGGAGATTCATCAGTAATAACTGCCCAGGGTTCTTTGACACCTTTGACAGTAGCCAGTACCAAGTTACAATGATACTTTCCATCTTCCCACAAGCCTACATTGTGATAGAATGCCGCTTCTCGTTAGGTCGGCCAAAGATAACTCAGTTCAAGGGGATAGCGGCACCGGGCCTAGGAGCAGTAAATCACGCTCGGAGCCGTAGGCAGTAATGCCAACCACTGGCTTGCAACCAACTGATCAGGTTATGATTGGCAAAGCGAAGATCCGCTAACAGCATCACATCGGGGTGATACGTTACGAACCACCGGGCTTTCCGCAACAGTGGTTTGTACTCCCGGAACTTTACAGTGGCGCTGCATTGTTCTAGCACCCGCCAGAACAGAGGCACTGCTCGACCACAACAAATTACACATAAATGAATCATACAGTAGCGATTCCATAATACTGTGGTGTCTAAGGCGCTTATAGAGACGATGATTTGGCCAGCCTCTCAAGGCTACCAGTACCAAAGGTACATAGAGCGCTTCTACCCTAATTCGGTTGTTGACAAGAAATCTACTCCAACGACGTTCCACACTCTGAGCTTTTTGGGCGCGGCATTGAACGTTTGGCTCCCTTGCGGGTAAGCTAAGCTGACCACTACAGATCTTGAAGTTACCGTAAGATAGTTGAGCCTTTATAGTTAGTAGGTTATGCGTAAAAGGTTTAAGTTTTTTGTAATAAGGCGAGCCTATCTAAGGTTTCGTCTCAGGCCGCTAACCATCCAGGCGAGGACTTTGAGGTGACGCAAATCGCAGTAGTTACTATATTGACGCAGGAGGTCCAATAGTTGACTATAGAGACGGGTAGAGTTTGACATCAAAAAAGGCTGTTTTTGTAGTAACTCTAGCAACTCAAGCCACTCTACCCTTTTTGACTCAAAACCTTGTCCCCAGCACCAAGGGTGCTCCGGCAAACAGTTGAAGATCTCGATAGCCCTTGGATTGTCGGTAGCGATTCGGGCAAAGCCCGACGCTACGCGAACACCAACGAATCCTAGTCCGAGTGCGGGCATAAGCTGAGCTTTTAAAGATCCCGTTCTTGTAGGCTTTCGAGCACTTCTGTCAGGCAGTCAGGCCCAAAACATTGCTCAATTATTGGCCGTGTTATCCAAGGTCGATTTGAGAGTACTCTAAATTCTGGTTGCGTACGCAAATCCGACTTTGATTTTTGTTCAAAGTCAGGGGAAAATTCGTTGACTTT
>NZ_JAAHIE010001047.1:0-1857 GCF_010671945.1 Moorena sp. SIO4E2 | reverse complement strand
ATAGGTGGCTGATAGGGGTTGCTTATACTAAGTGCTGCTCCCAGATAGTACATTCAAGAGGGTGATACGAGGAGAAAATACCGGAAAAAAGAGACCATTTTTCATAAAAAGAAAAAAAAAGGCTGATAATTATATGGCCACTGGTAAAACATTTATAAAACACTTACTGGTGGCTCAGGCCGAGGGTACTACCGATGAAGACAAGTTGAGATCAATTGTGAACTTACAATGGACAATCCCTTCATAATTTCAGCAATTGACGCAATTGACCCATTAGTTCGGTAATGTGGAGTGACACAAAACATGCTGACGACTACAATCATCAACTACCAAACCAACGAGTTACAGGAAAAAACCCTGAAACCAGCAACTGGAATTCAAGGTGAGTATCTGATTGGCCGCCATCCGAGCTGTGACCTAGTCTTGGATAGTCCTGTCGTCAGTCGTGTACACGGCAGAATCCTATGCATAAGGGGACAGTGTTTCTTTACTGACCTCGGTAGCACCGATGGCTCTCGGATCAATAATGAGGAGGTAGATGTTAACCAAAACTGGCTCCTGAAGGAAGATGATATCATCCGCATCGGTGAATTTGTGTTGTTGGTCAAAGACCTACAGCTCTATGGCTCTAACCAGGAAGCCAACCTGGTAGATGGTAATAGCCCTGGAATCAAGCAGTGGACTAAGGGTGAGATTACTGTCCGCTGTGTACAGGTCATTAATGAGACCGATGATGTGAAAACATTTCGCTTCGTTGCCGAACCACCAATACTGTTCAGCTACAAGCCAGGTCAGTTTGTCACTCTCGATTTGGAGATTGATGGCAAACCAGTGAAGCGTTCCTACTCCATATCTTCGGCCCCCTCACGTCCTCATACCTTGGAAATTACTGTCAAGAGAGTTCCAGCACCAGCGGACGCTCCTGATGTGCCAGCGGGTTTGGTGTCTAACTGGTTGCACGACAACATCAAAGTTGGGTCCGAGGTGAGATTAAATGGTCCAATGGGGAAATTTACCTGTGCTGACCATAGGGCTGATAAACTGCTGTTTATTTCAGCAGGTAGTGGCATTACCCCGATCATGTCTATGTCCAAATGGCTTTGTGATACCGGTGCTGATGTGGATGTTGTGTTTGTCCACAGTGCTCGTAGCCCACAAGATATCATCTTCCATCAGAAATTACAGTTGATGGCCGCTTTGCACCCTAATTTTAAGCTGGCGATTACCACGACTCGCCCAGAACTCGACCAAGCTTGGTCCGGTTATACCGGAAGACTCAATGAAGCCATGCTGGCAGAGATGGCTGCAGATTTTCGCGATCGCATTGTTTATGTCTGTGGCCCGAATCCCTTTATGGCAGGGGTGAAAGGGATGCTAGCCGGTCTAGACTTCCCCATGGAAAACTACCATGAAGAGAGCTTTGGCGGCAAAAAGCCCTCAAAAAAGAAAGCAGCAGCAACAACTCCTGAACCAGTCAAAGGGGAAGATCGTCCTAGACTACACCTAGTAGAATCACCATCAACCTCTAATGAACCCACTGTGGTCTTTGCTGAGTCTGGCAAGGAGGTCACCTGTGATGCTGAGGATGTCATCCTAGATGTGGCGGAACAAGAAGGGGTGCCATTACCAAGTGGTTGCCGCATGGGAGCCTGTGGTGCTTGTAAGCGCAAGCTTATAGAAGGGAAGGTAGAGTATGATGAACAGCCTGACGCTCTGGAAGACGAGGAACGGCAGCAAGGGATGATTTTAACTTGTGTGGCTCGTCCTGTAGACTAATTAAATCCCAGCCAGACAAATCTGGACAAGTTCATCGTTCCCAAGATCCTCTGTTGAGTAGTGTCTCCCCTGTTAGTGGGG
>NZ_JAAHIE010001046.1:0-1859 GCF_010671945.1 Moorena sp. SIO4E2 | reverse complement strand
CCAGGAGATGCAATACATTGCTGAGGGCTAAGTGCCCTTTGTCTTCAAGATTAAAATAAATGAAGACAAATTGTTCAGATTGAACAAGGTTGGGAATCTGTAAAAGAACCGATGATTTACCAATCCGTCTTTGACCATGCAACAGAATAACCCTTTCACCCTGATTTAAATTATCCTCGACAAATTGGATCAACGTTTCCCTGCCAAAGAAGTACTTGGTATCAGAGATAGCTGATCCAACAATATAAGGATTTCTCCGAACTGTTGCTGTGGTCATATAAATCTTGGTGATTTGCGAAAGGTTTCCTATTTGTGACAGTGATTAGCTTTTAATTGCTCCTTTCGGGATAGCAGCCATGACCTTACCAATCCATTCAAATATATCTGGTATTTTATCTTTATTTTTCCAGATTAAACGAATGATATCTTTAACCTTTTCTGCTTGCTTATGACTCATCAGATTAAGAAATACCTTCTGACGCTCTTGTAATTCAGTTTCGGTACTGTTTTGAATGTTTTTAACCACCCACCACTCCATTAGTGATGAAGCAAAGGAGTAAGTCGCTTTACCGGCTTGCTCTTCTCGTTTGATGATTCCTCTCGTTTCTAAGGCATTCAGTTCTATCTCTTTTTGGCTAAAAATAGTCTCAATTCCCCTCAGAGCATAGCGCTGATCGGATAATCGACCTTCTAGGCTGCACAAAGCAATTAGCATCAGTAAAATCTTCTCTAGGTCATTGCAAAGCTCCCAGGAAGCTTTAAAAAACTGTTCAGTTGCACTTAGAAAATCTCTGGCAAAGGTCTTAGGGTCAGGTACTCGATTAGCTCGCAATTCTTGATAGAGAAGATAACCAGCATTCTGTAGCAAGGCGGGATTTCCATCAGCAATTTCACGAATTCCGTCTCGTAAAGCTGGTGTGATTGGCATACCAAGTAGTAGGGCAGCCACTTCGTTATCAGTAAATGGCTTGAGTGGTTGAAATAAATAATGGTTATACCAAGGAGATTTATCTGGGGTGAGTTGAGGTCCCAATTCACTCAGACGTCGAGACGATGCTACAATCATTGAGATATATTTCCTTTCGATACCAGAATTCGCAATGCTGCGACATTCATTCACAAAGGCTTCAATATCAGCTCCCTGGTAACCGTCGTTTGTACGCAAAGCAACATCGTAGTCATCCACTAGCAATAGTAAAAATTTGTGGTATTCTCCAAGCTTACGTAATAGCTGCCGTAAATGACTTGAAGCGACGTTGTCTTGAGCAAGGAATTGGTCAATATCAGTTTGTAGCGGTGGATTACTATCCAGTTGACTTTTTATCTCGGTCAAGATTTGCCACCAGAAGCTATGAGCGTTAAAAGGTTGAATACTTAGGCAATTTAGAAGTACAATTACTGCTGCTTCTGGATCTTGGCCTTGTAGGTGCCAAACGTCAGGTGAGGTCAATAGTTCTAAGAAGGAAGTCTTACCAATTCCAGGTCCACCCCAAACTGCCAGATTACCACGACTAGAGATTTGGTCGAATGCTATTTCAATCTGAGACTCTCGTCCCACAAAGCGTTCTGGGAGAACGGGTTGTCCTACGGTAAAGGGGTTTTGAGCCATGGTGATGGATTCTGAAAGTGTTTCTTAAGCGGCTATTGTGTCTATCTTTATTATGGCCAACTTCCTTAGCTAGGTTGTGCCATGGCAAAAACTTTGTCCCTCTTGTTATACACATCTTACTGTCACCAATCACAAATTTTCCTGTGGGGTTCACCAGGAAGCGTGTGTTGTTATCCGGCTTAATCTCAATATCTTGGAAACAGGGTTCCACCACTGCTGACCACAAGTCATCTTTAATTTTTGCCTGGAC
>NZ_JAAHIE010001045.1:0-1861 GCF_010671945.1 Moorena sp. SIO4E2 | reverse complement strand
GGACCGTCCGCTCAAAACCTGCATCCCATCACCTAGGCATAATCAGGCTTTGAGGCACTTGTGTCCGGCAGTCAGCCTGTTCCCTATTCCCTATTCCCTATTCCCTAGGATTTATCGGATTATTCCCCACATCAAAAACAATTATAAATTCCGCATCGGGCATTAATCGTTTCAGAGCCCACAAATGTCCCTCCGCATCCGACCGATTGCGGAAGCGAGCAACAACAACTCGCTGCATGTTGGGTAACAGCCGAATGACCACCCACGGGTGAAGCCGTTCAGAATAACTCATAATCAAATTGTCTCCTTTTTTAGGGGAGCCAGAGCTAGCCCGTAGATTTTGCACTTTCCCCGGGCTAGCTCTTGACTCTGGGCGTCTTAGCGCCCACTCTTATACTGTAGCACAAAAATATTTAATTATAACATATTTTGAGAAATTTTGTAACAAAAAATATATTGACACTGGCAAGATGCCAGTTCTACTGCCAGTTTCAATATCAGTAGAGTGGGCATCCTGCCCGCCCGACTATCTATGGACACTGGCAAGATGCCAGTTCTACAGCTTGATGCCAGTTCTACAGCTTGATGCCAGTTCTACAGCTTGATGCCAAATATTGACACTGGCAAGATGCCAGTTCTACAAGATTTTTCTCTTATAGCACGACGCATTCAGCTGCATCGCTCCTAAACTCCGAAACGTGAGTCTAGCTTACTTCTGACTTCTGACTTCTAACTTCTGACTTGGGCGTATTGCCTATTGCCTATTACCACTCTTCCTCCTCAAGTAAATCCTTCAACACCTCTTCCGTAAAAGGATTCTTACCAGCCCGCAGCTGATCTATCCATTTTTGCCGTTGTCTTTTGTGATATTGCAATCTTGCTCTACGTTCATGACTTTCAATCGATGGATAAATCTGGTCACGCCATTCTACAGATGCCTGAAAATCTGATATTGCTCCTGCTGTATCCCCAGTCAGGGCTCTAGCCAAACCACGATTACCTTGATGAAACTTTTGATTTTCAGGATCTTTGACTATTGCTTTTTCACAGGCATCCATCACCTCAGCAGCATATCCATGGAGGCTACCAAGCCAACACAGTGCGTTCCAAGAATTAGCATCAATTTCTAGGTTTGGATCTAGTTGTTGTGCTTCTTTATAGAGAGATAGGGCTTTGGTTAATTGACCCTCTTCTGCTAACTCCTCACCTTGTTTAACTTTAGCGGGTGCTGCTAGCTGTTTGGCTTTTATCTCTGGCTGTAATTCTAGCTCCGTATTCCATTGTTTGGCTTCTTGAAACTTAGCAATAGCACCCTCAACATCCCCCTCTTTAGCTAACTCCTCACCTTTTGCAACAAGAGCAATCGCTTTTGCTTTTTTCTCTAGCTCTAATTCCAGCTCCGTATTCCATTGTTTGGCTTTTTGAAACTTAGCAATAGCAGCCTCAACATCCCCCTGTTTTGCTAACTCCTCACCTTGTTTAACAAAACCAGAAGCTGCAGCTATTTTGCTATCTGAATCTTGGCATTTCTCTAAGTTATCTAAGGATTCAGGATGATCCACAAAGTAACCTTCGAGCAACTTACAGCCCCTAGCCAGCATCTCACCTAAATCTTCAACTGGCCAGAGTCTAACCGTTTTGTCATATGATGCCGTAGCGAGGGTTTTACCATCGGGACTAAAACTTACACTATTTACCCAGTCTTGATGTCCTGAAAAGAGTGCTAATTGATTGCCCTGTAAATCCCAAACTCTGACCGTTTTGTCCGCTGATGCCGTAGCGAGGGTTTTACCATCGGGACTAAAACTTACACTATATACCGAGGATTGATGTCCTGAAAAGAGTGCTAATTGATTGCCTT
>NZ_JAAHIE010001044.1:0-1861 GCF_010671945.1 Moorena sp. SIO4E2 | reverse complement strand
TCTGTTTGAAGTAGTCGATCTAACTAATCACCGCATTTACATTGAATATTCTATTGCTGTTAACGAACACCTGCGGGGAACTTTAGATTATTACATTGCTAACCATAACCTGATTGTGATCGAAGCCAAACAATCTGATCTGGTACGGGGCTTCACTCAACTGGCAGTGGAATTGGTTGCCCTTGATCAGTGGCTCCAGTCTGACCAGAGAATTTTGTATGGCATTGTTACCACCGGAGAAGACTGGCGTTTCGGTACTTTTAATCGCCAAGAACGTTCCATACAACAAGACCCCAAGCGCTACATCGTCCCAGAAGAGCTAACCGAGTTGCTGGAAATTTTAGTCGGGATTATGACTTTAAACCATATCTGAATGCTTACTATGAAATGTACCCCCAAGTACCTCATCTAATTGATAAGCGCTATACTAAATGAAGTAAACCATTAAGTAAACAAGGTTTTAATATCTATGGCAAAGAATACTCAAAGTCATTTTGGCCCCTACTTAAGACATAGAGGGAAAACTGTTGAAGAACAAATTAAACTCAATCAACCTGCTCTGGCATGGCTAAGAAAACGCCTTGAAGAGGAAATCACTCAAGAAGAAGCTAAAATTAGACAGGAAGATTTAGATAAATTTAAACAAATTATTGATAGTTTTCGTCCAGAAGGCTCTAAGCTATATAGCTAATAATGATTGTTTTTGTAGATACAGGCGTTTTAGGGTTATTATCTTCTCCCAATGACAAATTAGAAGCACAACAATCGATAACTCAACCGGTTATGCGTCATGCTGCTCAACTTTGGGCAATGTCTCGCCATCAAGGAATGCCGACCGCTGATGACAAAACTATTGATAATGATGTGATAATTGCTGCTCAGTGTCAACTATTTCAACAAGAAAACTTAGGACAACGTTTAGTTATTGCTACCACTAATGTTAAACATCTAAGTCGTTTCCTTGAGTCTCGAAGATGGCAAGATATTAGATTTTGAAATTAGGGATGCAATGTTGCTCTGTATTTTATGAACTTTATTTCAGGGCTATTATTCCCCATGGCACAGGCATCAACTGCATCCTAAAACTGGTTCCCTTCACACTCACTAAAGCTAATTATAATTCCTCTATCCTTGATTAACTCTTATTTCTTCCCGATTCCCGATTCCCGATTCCCTACTCCCTATTTCCTACTGCCACCATCGACTAACATCATCAACCGCTGCCACCGTTTCTCTTAGGGCTTCAATACCCCCAAACTTGATGATTAAAGGCGCTAATTCAGGAAGAGCTTTAAGAAAATTGGGACGGGTTAGACTAGCTAAACTATCAATAATTTGTTGCCAAAAAGGAAAATCAACCGAGGAAGGAGTTAAGGTCTTAATTAAGTCCTGTAAGGCATGAGCTCGGTTTTTTTCATCCCCAATCCCTCTGGCGCAATCTAAGGCTTCCGGTAACACATTGGGTAAGTGAGGGGCTAAGGCCACTAAGGCTAATGCTCGGTCTGATTTATCGGAAATCCCTCTGGCGCAATCTAAGGCTTGAGGTAACACATCGGGAAAGTGGGGGGCTAAGGCTGTTAAGGCGAATGCTCGGTGTGATTGATGGGAAAGCCCTCTGGCGCAATCTAAGGCTTGGGGTAACAACACATCCGGTAAGTGGGGGGCTAAGTTTCCTAAGGCTAATGCTCGGTGGAATTCATCAGAAATCCTTCTGCCGCAATCTAAAGCTTCCGGTAACACATCGGGAAAGTGGGGGGCTAAGGCTCCTAAGGCATCGGCTCGGTATTTTTCATCGGAAATCCCTCTGGCGCAATCTAAGGCTTCCGGTAACACTTGAGGAAAGTGGGGGGCTAAGGCCACA
>NZ_JAAHIE010001043.1:0-1861 GCF_010671945.1 Moorena sp. SIO4E2 | reverse complement strand
TTCTTGCTTCTACGGGGTCTTGAGAAGCTCTGTATCTTTTTTTCAGTTCACCATTACTCAGATGGTCAGCTAAATAAGCTTTTTTGGGCATTTGACATTAGAATTTTGTATTAAGTCTATTATAACCGGATTTGGTATTATATAATGTCGCTATAATTACCCTTAATAAAAATTTACCCCATCTCCCCATCTCCCCATCTCCCCACACTTCCCACCCTCCCTCTAATTATGGGTATTCGACCTGACTTGATATTACCGATTCCCGATTCCCGATTCCCGATTCCCGATTCCCGATTCAATACCAATTAACTACTTAAATCAGCCAGTTACTCTAACTTCATAGTTTACGGTTCCTAGCCAGGACATCCCAGGTATTTGGTATGGCTTAAATAGTAAACCATCTAAGTTGCCATACTTGACTATATGCTTGATAAAATGTTGAGAACCTTTAAAAATATCAACACTATTAGGTATAGAGTTATCTTCTGAGCCTAAATTTAGAGGTAATTTAGCTAAATCCTTGAGAGACTTTAAGGATTCATAGGCTGAAGAAAACTGGATATAAGTAGAAATAGCGCTACGCATTTTTGAATCAAGCCCAGCCGGATTCTTAAGTTTATCTTCTTCAATAACTGCGCCAAAACGCTTTTTAATAAACGTCCTAACATTTTCTGAGTAGGACTTAGAATTATACTGATAAATCGCCTGAGTAATGGAAGATTGCTTACGAGAGTTAATCATTTCTCCTACTACGTAAGCTGCAATATCCGCAGTATAATCAGAATCTCTGGCTAACCTATCCAAAGCTTCCTCGACACTGTTAACATCTATGTTGTCATTGGGGTCTCGATAGGCCACAATCGCCGAACCAATATCTCCAGCCCATGAGGTATGGTCACCAGTCCAGCTAGTAAAATCTGACCATTGGAATCCAGGCTGATCAATTTGATCAGAAAGGGAACCGATAAAATGACCAAAGTCGGTAATTTCACCACTTAATACCAATTCATTGATATTGAGTTTTCCTTCAAATTCATCTCGAATATACTCTTGGTGATACCCCGTAGCTGTACTCCATAATCTACTAGTATATGCCTTCTTAGTGTACCCACGCAAATGATTAACAATTTCATAAGCCGATTTACCAGGGTTATCACGTTCAATTTTCTCGATGAATTCCAATGCTTCTTGTAGTTTAGACATAGGTTTAAACTAGATTAATCCCTCTTAGTCATACTGTAACCTACGTCTTGAATTTGTTAGATTCCGGATTTGTTGGGCAGATTTAGGTTGAATGGTTGTTCGCGTAGCGTGGCCGTTCGCGTAGCGTGGCCAAAAGGCCAAAAGGCCAAGGTTGTTTGGTTGTTCGCGTAGCGTGGCCGTTCGCGTAGCGTGGCCAAAAGGCCAAAAGGCCAAGGTTGTTTGGTTGAACGCGATGGACAAAGTCCCGCTTTCAGCGATCGCGTGGCCTTTTGGCCAAGGTTGTCAGGTTGTTTGGTTGTCAGGTTGAAGGTTGGATGGTTGAAAGTTTGGAAGTTTAATAACCTGTAACCTGTAACCTGTAACCTGTAACCTGTAACCTGTAACCTGTAAGCTTCAACTGCGTCACCTGTAACCTGTAACCTTCAACCTTCAACCTTCAACCTTCAACCTCTAACCTTCAACCTTCAACCTTCAACCTTCAACCTCTAACCTTCAACCTTCAACCTCTAACCGCATTTCCAAATAAAATTTCTATAATCTATCGCATCGCAGCAGCAGGGGGCAAAACTAAGTTAGGGTTTGAGCCCTGGCCATGACCGTTAGCGGTGCCATTGTCAGGATTATCCTGGAGTAAAGCATCCCGAATCATCCGAGCAAT
>NZ_JAAHIE010001042.1:0-1873 GCF_010671945.1 Moorena sp. SIO4E2 | reverse complement strand
TCTATTTTTAAGGCTTTTTGAAGTATTGTTTTTTGCTCTTGTGTCAGATAATTTTTTGCTGGCATATTTCCTATTATTGGGTTATTTATTAATTTTTATTATACCAATTTAAATGCCGAACAGCTTAGCAATTTCATAAATTAAATTCGCAGAGGGTCGAATGGGAAAAACATCCTTTAACCTGACCGATGTTTACCTAGGTAAAGAACTCATGGGTACGAATAGGAAGATACGTTTGAATCATCGTAAACTGAACGTAGCGAAATAAGAAGGTTGAATAGCGCTACAGACAAAAAGTCAATGGAGAGAAAGATAGGTTTATAAGGTTGATGCATCTTATAAAGATTTCCCTCATCTCCCGGTGAATAGTATCACCCTAAAAGTTCAGAAAATGGTGATCAGGAACGAAGTAACCCTTATATGTACTCTCAGTAAGGTCGATTACTAAGTAGGTAGCTAACCCCATGTCAGATGAGGGCAAGATTGAGCTCATTTGCTAATGCCTAGAGTAATGTCTAGGATACGCAGACGGACTCACGTTATAGGAAAGGATATAGTCGTTAGTAACAATTAATATGTCTAATACTCTGGGATTTTCCCAAAAGTCGGAATGGAATAAGGTAAATTGGCGAAAGCTAGAAAAAACCTTATTCAAGTTGCAAAACCGAATATATCGAGCCTCTGTTCGTGGTGATGTTCGCGTGGTAAGAAAGCTACAAAAGACTCTGATGAAATCCTGGACAGCCAAAATGATTGCGGTGCGTCGGGTCACACAGGAGAATAAAGGTAAAAAGACTGCCGGAATAGATGGGATTAAAGCCTTAACCAATAGACAGCGTCTCACCTTAGTAGCCAACCTCAAAATCTCCAAGAAGGCAAAGCCAACCAGAAGGGTATGGATACCCAAACCTGGACGGAAAGAAAAACGCCCACTGGGAATACCGACCATGTATGACCGCGCATTTCAGGCACTTGCTGCGCAGGCATTGGAACCTGAATGGGAAGCCAAATTTGAACCCAACTCTTATGGGTTCAGACCAGGACGCTCATGTCATGATGCAATCGAAGCAATATTTAGCAGTATCAAACGTAAACCCAAATGGGTTCTAGATGCAGATATTACCAAATGCTTCGATAAAATTAACCATGATATGCTCCTATCAAAAATAAATACATATCCATCCTTAAGACGCCTAATAAAGTCCTGGCTTAAAGCCGGAGTGATGGATAATGGAACATTCTCACCTACAAAGGAAGGTACCCCTCAGGGGGGTGTCATATCACCCCTCAAGCGCGAACATAGCCCTCCACGGAATGGAAAATCGAATTAAACAATACGCAGAATCTATGAAAGGAAAAAAACACCAGAATAGACAAGCTCTAAGTTTAATTCGATATGCAGATGATTTCGTCATACTGCACAAAAACCGTACCGTAGTAGAAGAATGTCAAGATATCATGGGTAAATGGCTAAATGACATGGGTTTGGAATTAAAACCAAGTAAAACCCAAATCACTCATACCTTCAACGGATTCGACTTTTTAGGATTCAACATCCGTCAGTACAAGGTAGGTAAACACCATTCAAAACAAGGTTTTAAAACCATCATCAAACCATCAAAGGAAAGCATTTCCAAACATTATAGGCAGCTCTCAAATCAGGGTAAGCGCAAGAAAAATGAACTCATAATATGCTAGTGAAACCGATGTCACAATAAAGGTGTCCGATGGTGATTGGCTTCGATAAACCCACTAACTCAACTTACATCAGTAGTCCATCCTTACCACTACAGCCAGCCCTTGATGTTCAACAGGTTCAGCAGCAAATGCTCGAGCATTTTGAACATCTATCAGATCCGCGAGGGAAACAAGG
>NZ_JAAHIE010001041.1:0-1874 GCF_010671945.1 Moorena sp. SIO4E2 | reverse complement strand
AAAGCCTAGTTATTTCAAGTCAGTCCAAGACCGCTCGGTTTGTGGACACCGTTCATATGTTTGAACAGCCCAAGTATATCCAATTGAGCTAACTCTTAGGAAGAGGGTTTTAACCCTGTAGGTAAGCTATCAGCAATCAGCTATCAGTCGTCAGCTGATTGCTTACCCCTGTAGTGCCTAGGGCGTGTCTTCTTGCCTCGGAGATCCCCCTAAATCCCCCTTAAAAAAGGGGGACTTTGAGTATGGCTCCCCCCTTAATAAGGGGGGCTGGGGGGAATCATAATCTTTGTGAGTATGGCTCCCCCCTTAATAAGGGGGGCTGGGGGGGGATCATAATCTTTGTGAGTATGGCTCCCCCCTTAATAAGGGGGGCTGGGGGGGATCATAATCTTGCAGAAAACTTTGAAAACACGCCCTAGCAACAGTAGTTAAAGCTTGAAGGAAGGTTAAAAACCTAGTTTAACCCTTCCTTCAAGTTCGTTTTAGTAAGGATTTGTAGAAAACATTTGTACCAACAAACCGATAAAGAATTACTAAGATAACGGTTTTAATCCTAATAAAGTACACAATATTTTTTCCCTACTCCCGTCTTGATGCAGTCGCTCATGGGGGAAACCACGGCAGTCGCTCATGGGGGAGACCCCCAAGACCGCGCTGCCTCCCCAAGACCGCGCTGCATCGCTACTCCCTACTCCCTATTCCCTACTCCCTACTCCCTAAAATCAAGTACAAAAGTTACTCACCTTTTTGATAACTTCTATAACTAACACTCCCATCAAACCTCCTTATCAAAAACATGAACATTGCCGTAGTAGGTCTGAGCCACAAGACAGCACCGGTTGAAGTCAGAGAAAAACTCAGCATTCCAGAAGCCCAGTTAGAAACTGTGATGCCCCACTTATGTAGCTATCCTCATATAGAAGAGGTAGCGATACTGAGTACTTGTAATCGGTTAGAAGTTTATATAGTCACCACAGAAACTGATGCAGGAATCCGAGAATTGTGCCAGTTTCTGACAGAAAAAGCTGGCATTCCTCTAGCCAAGTTGCGCCCCCACTTATTTATTCTGTTGTATCAAGATGCAGTCATGCACTTAATGCGGGTTGCTGGCGGTCTAGATAGCCTAGTGTTAGGAGAAGGGCAAATTCTAGCTCAGGTCAAAACCACCCACAAACTTGGTCAGCAACACAAGGGAATTGGACGTCTACTTAATAAACTGTTTAAACAAGCAATTACTGCCGGTAAGCGAGTTCGCACGGAAACCAGTATTGGCACTGGGGCAGTATCCATTAGCTCAGCAGCGGTAGAGTTAGCTCAGCAGAAGGTAGAAACCCTTTATGGCACCTCTTTGACCCCCTATAAAATAGCAATTATCGGTGCTGGTAAGATGTCGCGCTTACTGGTGAAACATCTACTGGCCAAAGGTGCCGTAGATATCTCAATTCTGAATCGTTCCACCAAACGGGCTGAAGAGTTAGCGAAAGGGTTTCCCAAAGCGGAGCTAAAACTCCATTCCTTGTCAGATATGATGACACTGGTTGCCCAGTCAGATATCGTATTTACTAGCACTGGTGCCACCGAACCACTCCTGACTCGGTCTAATTTAGAAGGAGTGTTGCAGACTAGCCATTCCTTAATGCTAATTGATATTTCTGTGCCTCGTAATGTGGCGGCGGATGTTGATGAGCTAGAGACTGTCCACTCATTCAACGTGGATGACTTAAAAGCAGTGGTAGCACAGAATCAGGAAAGCCGTCGTAAGATGGCGATGGAAGCACAAGAACTCTTGGAAGAAGATGTGGCAGCCTTTGACATCTGGTGGCGTTCCCTCGAAACCGTTTCTACCATTAGTAGCTTGCGCAGCAAGGTCGAAA
>NZ_JAAHIE010001040.1:0-1879 GCF_010671945.1 Moorena sp. SIO4E2 | reverse complement strand
TAATTATAGTTTAGTAATAATACTGATTTGAAATAGAGATGTTTTAGATTCTCTTACCAGGCGTTCTTTAGCAAGTGAGTCGTTATTGGCAAGATCAATCAAAATATCAGTGTCAATTAGAATTACTGCCATTTTACCCCTGCCAATGCTTTTGTCTAATTCTTCTCACCCATTCGCTACTATTTTGAGTATCTTGTCGATCACTCCACATACCAATAAAAGGTTGATTGTCTAATTCCAGAGGATTAAGAGATGCCGGTTTTTTCGTTACATACTGTTTTTTGAACACCTCAATGATATCGGCAATAATGTTTTGAGCGTCTTCTGGTAGTTCTTGAATATCTTTGGTCAGTTGTTCTAGGTCACGCATAAGTCTTAGGAAGTATGTTATAGTTATTGGCATGCCGAAAAAAATAAGACAATTAAAACAAATGTTGCAGAAAGCAGGATTTCAACTCTTGCCTAAGCGGGGAAAAGGTAGTCATTCTTATTGGGTTCATCCACTAATCACAAATCCTGTAGTTCTGTCTGGTAAAGATAGTAACGATTCCAAGCCTTATCAAGAAAAAGAAGTAATAGAAGTACTCAAAGAACTGGCACAATTAGAACAGGAGGATGAATCATGAAATATAGCATTTTAATTCAATGGTCAGAGGAAGATAACTCTTATGTGGCTAGTTTACCCGAATGGGGTAACTATGCTCGTACCCACGGTGACACCTATGAGGAAGCTCTTGAGAATGCTAAGGAAGTTTTAGAGGATTTGGTGTACGCCTATAGCCAAGTTAATAAAGAGTTACCAACTCCAAAGATACTAGAGGTAGCATTAAATTAGCCTAAAAGTAAGCATTAACCTATTATAGCAATTTTACGACTTGTGAGGTACAAATATCTGGGTTTTAGGGAGCAGGGAGCAGGGAGCAGCGCTGCATCGCTATTGCCTATTGCTAGCATGCCTATTGCCTATTGCTAGCATGCCTATTGCCTTGCGCTATACATCTTCATACAAAGCTTCAATACTAGTCCTAAAATCCACAGTTTCTAGATGAATCTCACTGCCCGGATCATAAAATTGCAATGTCCAAATTCCCTCGGAATTCCGGCGAAAGCAATCTAAGCGTTGACGGTTTTGGCTAATTAAAACATATTCCACCAAGGTGTCTAGTTTTCGATAATCATAAAATTTATCACCCCGGTCAAAGGCTTCAGTTTTTGGAGATAAAACTTCTACAATTAAACAGGGATATTTTTTATAATTGCTCAATTCTCGGTCTCTGGCATCGCAAGTCACGAAAACATCAGGATAATAATAACTATTGGATGCTTCGACATAAGCTTTCATATCTGCCATATAAACCCGACAGCCAGTGCCCCTGACATGATTTCTTAACAGAGCAAATAAGTTACCGGCAATAGTAACATGGGCATCACTCGCGCCAGCCATGGCATAGACTTCTCCATCAATATACTCGTGTTTGATGGCACTATCTTCTTCGTAGGATAGATACTCTTCGTTTGAAATGTAATTGGGGCTTGGATCAGCAATCATGACAATTTCAAGACAGTGACTCTATTAGTATATAATAAAGGGAGTCGGCAGTCGGTAACAGGCAAGAGGCAAGAGGCAAGAGGCAATAGGCATGCTAGCAATAGGCATGCTAGCAATAGACAAGCCGATTCCCGATTCCCGATTCCCGATTCCCGATTCCCGATTCCCGATTCCCGATTCCCGATTCCCGATTCCCGATTCCCGATTCCCGATTCCCGATTACCGATTCCCGATTCCCGATTCCCTTGTTTACATTTCAACTAGAGCCATTCTCTTCAAAAGAACGCACCTTAATAACTTTAGCAGGAATTCCCACTACCGTTGCGCCAG
>NZ_JAAHIE010000104.1:0-18265 GCF_010671945.1 Moorena sp. SIO4E2 | reverse complement strand
AGTACCACCCACAACGGATGTCGTCTGCCGTCAGTAGTACGAAAATCCCTTACTTCACCGAGTCTTTCAATCAAAGAAGAGCTCATTGTTTTGATTATCTTACAACATTCTCTTAGTATATGGGCTTAATGAGGGAATGAAACAGCCCTGGGGCTAGGGGGGCGAAATCAACTTAACGACGTAAATCCTGTGATAACTGATAGCTGATAGCTTACCGAACTTGCACCTCAAGTAGCGTGGCCTACGGCCAATCGCCTTTGGCGCGCCAGAGCCGAACGCATTATCGTCACACAACTTTAGACGTAGCTTGATGACTACACTTACACCGTCGTGAGTTAACTCTAGCAGGATTGAGAGTTGCCTCATAGTCATAACAATTGATTGCTTCTTCTGTTAGCGCCTTTGAGGGATGTACTGTACATTTGAGGCGATAATCTCCAGTAAAAAAGGCGCAGCGACTACAGGGAATTTGATGCAATTGTCTCAGATGAGCGACACCGTCTCGAAACGTCGCCCGAATTCGCCATAAAGCTATTCCGATTAATGTCCAAGCAGCTATGCAGCACAGAAACGTTGCCAAATGTTGAATAACCTGAGAAATAAGTATCTGGAACATGGTTAACTACTAACTAATAGGATTTCAATTTATGGATGCTACAGATAGTTTAAGTATTCAGCCATCAGCTATCAGCTGATGGCTGATAGCTGAATGCTTACCTAAGTACTAATTGCTAATGGCTCAGGGACTGGTGATGATAGGGATTCCCAAAACCGGATGATTTGCCGTCCTACTCGATTGGGATGGAAATAGTGGCAAAAGTGACCTCCTTCCGGATATTCCCATAAGCGATCGCATTCTTTTAACCAAGGTTTCCATCCTTGCAAAGCATTAGAATCAACAATAATGTCATCCTTGCAACCACATACCATTAATGGCACTTGCACTGCTGTTGGTGGTACACTAACCCGTTTATATAGGGAGTGAGGAGAGGGAGAATAAGCTAAATCTTGCTCTAGGATGGTTACTAAACCTTTAGTGATATGGTGATTGTGATGACCAAAGAGGCTCTTAACCATTTGGGTAAGCAACACTTGGCGAGTGCAGGGTAAAAGTTGGAGCTGCACATAGTAGTGGGCTTGCCAGTCAACTGCGGGATTAACACCTACTGATAATAGAGTTAAAGACTGGACTTTTTCAGGATATTTACGGCTATAGAGTAGTCCTACCAAACCAGCAGTGCTGTGGCCCACCAGATGGATAGGATGATCGCAGGTTTTGAGATAGTCATGAAGTAAGGTAAGGGCGATATCAAGAGAAGTTGGTTCATCTTGGTTTTGGCGATACTCCCACTGGCCAACTCGCTTTTGTTTAGACAAATAACGAATTAAAGGCTGATCAAAACGTAGAAAACTTGGACTAACATTCAACCAAAGGATATCAGGCAGAGTAGACATATAGCAAAGGGAGTAGGGAGTAGGGAGTAGGTATCAAAAATTATCACAATTACTAAACGGATACCTATAGCAATTTTTTAATCACAAATCTTCAATAGGGGTGAAGCAATTTTTTATCTGTTGGCAAGTCATTAATGTTGACCGTTAACGATCAACTGTCAGTGGTCAATAGTCAACGATCAACGTAGCTAGCTTTATAAAAGAGAGACGGTTTTCAGGTGTAAGCATTCAGCTATCAGCTATCAGCTATCAGCTATGAGCCAAAGGCCTATGGCCAGGCTACGGTAACAGTTTATGCCCATAGCGCACACTACTTGAGCTGCTTTTGAATAAAATAAGCACCTCAAGCAGCGTGAGCCAAAAGCTCACGGCTGACGGCTGATGGCTGAATGCTTACCAGCTTACAACGGTTGTAAAAACTAAACTCCAAACTCTTGTTTGAGTTGCGCTACCCAAGTTTTTATCCGTTTTTCAGTCAGTTCAGACTGGTTATCGTCATCCAGGGCAAGACCAATAAACTTACCATTTTTGAGAGCTTTTGATTCATTAAAGTCGTACTCTTCAGTCTTCGGCCACTGTCCAACGGTGGTACCCCCCAATTCGGAAATTTTGGCTTCTAGAATACCAATGGCATCCATAAAATTATCAGGATAGCCCTCCTGGTCTCCAGTCCCAAAATAGGCAACTTTCTTACCACTGAAGTTGATATTATCTAACTCTTCAAAGTAGCCATCCCAGTCAGCTTGTAATTCCCCAATATCCCAAGTAGGACAGCCGATGATGAGATTTTCGTACTTTTCAAAATCGCTATTTTCAGCCTCTTCTATTTTATGTATAGTGACGACATCATCACCGCCAAGTCCTGTTTGAATTTCCTCAGCTGCCGCCTCGGTTTTACCGGTTTGAGAGCCGACGAAAAGACCAATTTTTGACATTTTTATTTACTCCTGATTGATTAGGTGCGCTTTCCGTTGGCGAATTAAATTCGCCACGGGTCGCACCTGTTGATTAGATGGTGTAAGAGGAGCATATCAATTTTGTTAATTCCTGATTTCGATCCCCCTAAATCCCCCTTAATAAGGGGGACTTTTGAATCTAATTCCCCCCTTTTTTAAGGGGGGCTAGGGGGGATCTATGTACAGAATTACAAAGATGACATGCTCCTTGGTGTAAGCAATCAGCGATAAGGTATTTTTAATCAGCCTTTAGTTAAAGACAAAGTACTCTTTAACTAAATGCCTAAGTTTGATTTGATTAAAAATCTTGCTTAGTGCTGATCGCTGAATACTTACTAGATGGTTGAGAAACTGGGGTTGCTTAATAATGGAATGATTGTAAGAGTTTTTTAGAATGGGCATCAGGCGTGGAACTGGCATCTTGTGTAGAACTGGCATCTTGCCAGTTTCATGCTTATTTTCGCGCGGGCAGGATGCCCACTCTACTTATATTCATTCGAAGATTCAGCAACGCCGAGAAACTAAGTAGTATGCTTGCTGTGCTTAGTGGTTAGCCAGGTAGTACAGAAGCAGTTACGTCTTCGATATCCCCACAGGATACTGACTCAGTCAGTATGGTTTCCTCCAGCATTGGCATCTGTTGCCGACAGTGGCAGCAATACCAGTAAATGCTAGTGGCAGGTGGAGACATCCATCTAGGTTATGGCATCCATCTTTATGAACGCCCTCTAGGTCGTTTCAAGTTTATCACTAAAATTTATCAATAAACTGAGACCAAAAGGAGGGCATATTGTCTGTTCCAATAGTTTCGGTCAAGGTTGCATTTAACCTGGCTGTCACTATGGGACGGATGAACCGTTAGTTATATCTAAGCTAGGGAAAAGAAATAATGGGGTTAGGGTTGACATGGCTTCCTAGCCCCAGACAGCTCCTGTTTTAAGAAGCCTATAGAATGCTCCATCAATTACCTTAGCATTTGTTGAAACTTTTTAGCAACTAATTTAACCCATCAATCCCTGAATCATACTGAAGTTATTGACCAGCAGATAGGCAAAAATCGCTCCTCCAGCGCCACCAACTAGAAAAGCTCCAGCAAACTGACTCCATCCGTCAGCAGTTTGGATAGTTTCTGGTACCTCGGGTACCCTAGTAACGAATGTGGGTCGAGGTACAGTTTGTAGCTCTTTCTTAAAGGTGACTGTACCGTAGATTGATAGGCCGATGGTCGCGATGACAATCAGAGCAATGGCTGCTGTTACACCAGCTAAGTTTGCCGTCTGTGAATCCCGCAACGGTCCTAATTTGGCAAACGGACCAAAGATAAAATACCCATGAGCCATGCCAATTTCTAGACCCCTGGACAGGGGAGAAAGACCGGGACGGTAAATAGGTAGGTTTTTGAGGAAGTTAAGGCTAATATCTGAGGAGTTTATTGGGGTTGCCAAGTCACCAACTTGGGGATTACTCCGAGGGATAATCAGCTCACCTTTTTTGAAGTCAAAACCAGCTTCTGCTCCTCGCGCCCGGATAGCATGCCAGATATGACCGAACAGAAACAACACGGCAAAGACAAAGTGGAATGCTGCCAACCAACCGCGAGCAGACACGATGCCATCACTGGCTTCTAAAGTCCCTACTGGACCATAGAACACTTCCGGATAAACGGTGTCATTGACCATGACAAAGTAGGCGGCAAAAATTCCCATGTAGGCGAGCGCCCCTAAGCTATAGGAGAGATAAGCTTCCCCGGAATAAACCAAAACCTCACGTGCCCAGTTAAATGGCTTAGTCAAGATGTGCCAGAAACCACCAGCAATGCAGATCGAACCAATCCAGATGTGACCGCCAACCACATCTTCTAAATTATTCACGGCTGCCATGCCTTCTGAACCGGATGCACCAATTAAGTAGCCAAAAATTTTGACAGGGCTAAGGGTGGGATCGGTAATCACTCGTACATTGCCACCGCCACTCGCCCAGGGGTCAAATAGTCCACCCCAAAACATGGCTTTAGCTACCAAGAGCCAAGCACCAACCCCCAAAAGGATTAGGTGAATCCCGATAATGGTGGTCATCTTGTCGGAGTCTTCCCAGTCATAGCCAAAGAAACCAGCAAAGGTGCTATCTTTGGTTAATTTATCTGGGGTAAGCAGGGAATGGTAAAGTCCTCCAGCTGCCAGCACTGCTGAGGAAATCAAATGCAAGACCCCAACCACAAAATAGGGATAGGTGTCGATAATTTGACCACCAGACCCAACACCCAACCCTAAGGAAGCCAGGTGGGGCAACAAGATTAATCCCTGGTCATACATCGGCACGTCAGGGGTGTAGCGAGATAGTTCAAACAGGGTCATTGCTCCCGCCCACAGGACTATCAAACCAGCATGGGCAATATGAGCGCCTAGCAACTTACCGGATAATTCAATAAAACGAGCATTACCAGCCCACCAGCCTACTTTTGAGATTTGGCCTTGCTTGGGACTATCAGCAATTACTGCTGTCATTGATGTACCTCTTTGAGAATTATTTGCATTTTGATTTGGTCAATAAAATGCCATTATATCGACACTTTATTAGAATTAATTGCATTAAGCTGAATTTAGGTAGTAGCTTCTGAAGCTACTACCTTACCCCGGCCAAAATCAAAGCCAGCTGCTCGCAAAGCATGCCAAATATGACCTTGGAGGAAGAAAAACCCAAGGAAGAAGTGAGCATTAGCTAACCAACTCCGGCAAGAAGGGAAGCTAGAGTTAGGATCGGCAAAGTAGGGGAAAACACCCAGCTTAATTGATAAGGCAGGACCATAGAAAACTTCTGGGTAGACTACGGTGTTAACAGCGCAGAAGTACGCGGCGATAAACCCCATCAGCGCTAAAGCGCCCAAGCTGTAAGAAAGATAGGCTTCTCCAGACCAAATAAAAAGACCGCGCGTCCATTCAGATGGCTGAGTCTTGATGTGCCAAAAGCCACCGCCAATACACAGCAAACCAACCCAAATATGACCACCAACTACATCTTCTAGGTTACTCACTCCAGCAATCCAGTTCTTGCCCACAGTACCAAACAGATAGCCGAAAATCACTGCTGGATTGAGAGTAGGGTTATTAATCACTCGCACATTCTCCACTGCTGGATCGTACAACCCCCCAAAAGCGATCGCTTTAGCCACCAGTAGAAAAGCTCCAAATCCCAGTAGAATCAGGTGAATGCCGATGATAGTGGTCATTTTGTCACCATCTGCCCAGCTATACCCAAAGAAGCCAGACTGTTCTTCCAAAGTTTCCGGACCACGGAGGGCGTGGAAGATACCACCAAAGCCGAGAAATGCTGAAGAGATCAGGTGCAAAACACCAATCACAAAGTAGGGGTAAGTATCGACTATAGCTCCCCCAGCACCAACGCCCCAGCCTTGAGCTGCTAAGTGGGGCAGCAGGATTAAGCCTTGTTCGTACATGGGTTTGGCAGGATTGAAGCAGGATAGTTCAAACAGGGTTATTGCTCCAGCCCAGAAGACGATTAGACCAGCATGGGCAACATGAGCCCCCAATAATTTCCCGGATAACTCCGTCAGGCGAGCGTTACCTGCCCACCAACCATACTCTCCCTCTACTAATCGGGAACTCTCAGCAGTGTTTGCCACTATCTACACCTCCTAGGCTCAGTATTGCAAAATATATTCAATAGCTACTTGGAATAGCTTACACTACTGCTTAAGTGAAATGAAAGCTATTTTTATTAAGAATCATGACAATTCCCAGATTTGGTAAGGCATCAGAGCAATCGTTAGTGAATCAGAACCCTGTCACCACTAGGTTCAAGCCATCTGTTCATCTCTTTAAGCGCCGTGACTTGATTGCTCTAGAACCTGATCAACTATGGGTAGTTCAACAGGGTGTGGTTAAAAGCTTGACCAAAAATTTTGGGTCAATAGCCCCGTCCTTCTAGGACGGGGCTATTGACAGTCTTTTTATTTTGAGTTATAGTTTACGTAGAGTTTTTTCACGTCAAATGATCGTCTTAGAGTTCAAAGTCAAAGGGAATAAAACTCAATATACCGCCATCGACGATGCGATAAGGACGGGTCAATTTGTACGCAATAAGTGTCTCCGATACTGGATGGACAATAAAGGCGTAGGACAAAAAGACCTATATCGCTATAACACATGGCTCAGAGCTGAGTTTTCTTTTGTCAAAGACTTGAACTCCCATGCCTGCCAGGCTTCCGTGGAACGAGCTTATAATTCGATTTCGAGGTTCTATAGTAACTGCAATAAGCAAATTCCTGGAAAGAAAGGTTATCCCAAGTTCAAGAAGTTTTCCAGATCAGTTGAATACAAAACATCTGGCTGGAAGCTTTCCCCTGATGCCAAGTCAATTTCATTTATTGATAAAAAAGGTATAGGAAAACTAAAACTCAAGGGAACTTGGGACTTGTGGCGTTACGACCAAAAGCTGATTAAGCGAGTTAGGCTAGTTCGTCGCGCGGATGGTTATTATGTTCAATTCTGCGTAAAAGTCAATGTAGAAGAACCTTTAGAACCCTCTCATTCCAATATTGGTTTAGATGTGGGATTAAAGGAATTTTACACCGATTCTAGAGGCGGTACAGAACCTAACCCAAGATTTTATCGTAAGGGAGAGAAGCGTTTAAAGTTTTATCAACGCAGAGTTTCTCGCAAAAAGAAAGGCTCTTCCAATCGCAAAAAAGCCATTAATAGACTAGGTAGGACACACCTCAAAATAAGTAGGCAGCGTGAAGAACACGCCAAGAGACTGGCGGGTTGCGTAATCCACTCTAACGATGTGGTCGCTTACGAAGACTTGAGGGTTAAAAACCTAGTTAAAAACCATTGTCTTGCCAAATCTATTAATGATGCAGGTTGGTATCAATTTAGAAAGTGGCTAGAGCATTTTGGGCAAAAGTTTGGCAGGCAAACAGTAGCTGTCAATCCTGCCTATACCAGTCAAAAATGCTCTAATTGTGGCGAAGTTGTCAAAAAATCTTTATCAACCAGAACCCACGTCTGTGAGTGTGGCTGTGAATTAGACCGCGACCACAATGCTGCGATCAATATTCTAAAAAGAGCCTTAGGTACGGTGGGGCACACCGGAACTTGGGTCATAGACCCCAACGCTCATGGAGAATCGACCTCTACTCTTCCTGATTCCGGTCTGGTTGAGCAAGTTGGCTCGTTGAAGTGAGAATCCCCGTTCTTATAGGACGGGGAGTGTCAATAGGGTTAAAGCGCAATGTCTGTCTTTGTCTCAGTCTTACCGCTTATCCGAGGCTATTGTTTGCCATCTGCGACAGACAGAAGAGTTGCTGTCTATCATTAGAACACCAAGAGTCTCTCAGCGTTTGCAACAGTTTTTGAGTTGGTTAGCCCGGAAGTTTGGTCGTCCCGTATGTAGTGGGCAACTGATTGATATACCAGTGACCCATCAAGAACTAGCTGAGATGATTGGTACCACACGAGTAACCATCACCAGGCTGATCAAGCAGTTTGAGGAAGAAGGGATAATCAGTCGTCCTCGTCGATACTGTATTGTGTTGCGCGATTGTTCTGAAATATAAATGAAAATGCTATCAATGGCGCTAGATTCATCATACTACCTGAAAAGGATACCGCTAGCGCCAGTGACGTGATTCAGTTAGGGGCTGATGGTGGGGACGAAATTATGGGATTGACCGTAGGCCACACTAAGGGATTGACCGTAGGTAACGCTAAGGGATTGACTGTAGGTCACGCTACGGGATTGACTGTAGGTCACGCTATGGGATTGACCGTAGGCCACGCTACGCGATCGCAATGTAGCCTGGTAATTGTTTAATCCGCTCCATCCAAGACACCACATTGGGGTAAGCATCTAGAGAAATCTTAGCGTCTGGTGAGAGACTAACATAGGGGAAGCAAGCAATATCGGCAATTGTGGGGTGATCCAGTTCCAGCCATGCCCGATCACTGAGGTGGTTGTCGAGCAATGTCAGGATAGTTGCCGACTTTTGTGTTGCTACCTCGATGTTAACGGTTTTTACATTAAACTTGTAATAAAGTCTGGCAAACTCTGGACCCTGGCGAATCTCTCCTGCAGTTGTAGATAGCCAGCGCATCACTCGACTCATGGCTTCAGCTTCCAAAGGCAGCCAGTCTTCGCTACCATAGCGCCGTGCTAGATAGACTAAAATAGCTTGGGCATCCTGAAAGACTAAATCTCCATCGGTGAGAACTGGCACTTGTCCGAAGGAATTCAATTCCAGAAACTCGGGAGATTTGTGTTCACCATTGTCCAGGTCAACCCAGACAGTCTCATGTTCTAACCCAAGTAGTGAAAGCATTAGCCGCACTTTGTAGCAATTGCCAGATAGCTGGTAATCATAAAGTTTGATCATGATTTTATTGTCCTAATTTTTGCCTAATTTTTGCCTAATTTTTGCCTGATTTTTTGAAGTATAGCACTACCAATTAAGGTGTTTGACATTGATAAAAGCTGAAACGCTGTTTTATTGAACTTTTGCCTTTTGCCTCTTGCCTAAAGCCCTTGCGCGTAGCGCTATAATTGTGTCCGACTAATTAGCGTGCTGATTAACCTGCGTAGGTCGGCTTTGCTGGTGTAGCCAAACCCTTGGGGGTTTGGGCATAGTTTTTAACCACCGGGATGCTCCCCTTATGCACTGCATTTAAAGCCTTAACTCCTTCTTCTTGAGCAACCACACAACTAATTTTAGTGTCCGAACTTGTAATCATCTGAATAGTTATTTGCTGTTGTGCTAATGCCTCAAAAAACTGAGCCACAACCAGGGGTTGTGCCACCATACCACCCCCAACTAGACTAACTTTAGCGATGTCTGTATCCACTATAATCTCCCCACAAGCAATACTTAGTGCTAAAGCTTTTAAAGCCATGGATGCTGCTTCAGCATCAGCTTGGGCCACCGTAAACGCAATATCACAAGTGGGGATACCATTAAGCCTCTGACAGCGTTGAGACTGAATAATCATATCAACACTAATATTTTCCTGTGCCAGTTGTCCAAAGAGTTTTGCTGCCATTCCCGGTTGATCTCGGACATGGCGAATTGTGATACAAGCTTGGTTGAGATCAAGAACAGCACCGCATACTGGGGATGGGCTTGAATCGGTAGAAAACTCCTGAATTGAATCAGGTCCGAGCACTACAGAACGATCAATCTCAAAAGCCTGACACAGAGCAGCAACAGCGCGATCGCATACCTCAGCATTAATCACACAGGTGATCTTCAACTCAGAGGTAGAAATCATCTCAATATTAACTCCCGCCTCTGCTAGAGTAGAGAACATTTTAGCTGCAACCCCAGGACGCCCAATCATACCAGTCCCAGTAATTGCCACTGTTGCCATGTTCTGCTCTACCATCATTTCTACCTCTGCAGAAGTAATCAGCTCTTGAGACATCTTCGAAAAGTATTTTTCTGATAGTGTTTGGATCAATTCTTGTCCACTGTTCCCTGTTCCCTGTTCCCTGTTCCCGACTTCTGCAAGAAGTCTTTTGAGTTTAGTTTCACTCACTGCAGCTCCTAAAGTCTCACCTTGTTCAAAACCTCTGTTCACTACCGTCAACGCAATATCCTTAGCATCGTCCTCCTGAATTGACTGAATAATCAGATTAACATCCAGATTGTCACGAGCAATCTCACCAAATAACTTTGCCACTACCCCTAAACGATCCCGCCCTTGCCATCGGGCTACTTTTACCTGATTTGTCTCCAATTCCACCCCATATACTGCCTTGTTAATCTCCAAGCCTTTCAGAGAACGAGGTTTAGCTATCGGAGAAATTATCCTAGTTCCTGGTGCATTGTTCCAGCTTGAACGTACAACCAAAGGTACGCCATAATTGCGAGCAATCTCTACCGCCCTAGGATGTAGCACCTTTGCCCCTAAACTGGCTAACTCTAGCATTTCATCACAAGTAATTTCTGGGATTAATTGTGCCTCTGGTACAATCCGAGGATCAGTTGTAAAAATGCCTGGAACATCAGTATAAATTTCACACAAATTTGCTTTTAAAGCAGCCCCTAACGCCACAGCTGATATATCTGAACCGCCACGTCCTAGAGTAGTAATTTCAAAATTATCACCACTGCTCATACCCTGAAATCCAGCTACAACTACCACTGTTCCTTGATTGAGATAGTGCTGAATTCGCTTTGGCTGAATTTCCAAAATCCTGGCACGACCGTGTTCAGCATCAGTGATAATTCCTACTTGTGCCCCAGTTAAAGAAATAGCCGGTTGTCCCAATTCCTGCAAGGCCATACTCAGCAAAGCAATTGATACTTGTTCTCCAGTAGACAGAAGCATATCCATCTCCCGGCGACTGGGATTAGTCGAAACTGCCTTCGATAAACTGAGCAAGTCATCAGTGGTTTTACCCATCGCCGAAACCACTACCACCACATTATTATTATTTTGGACTGTTTGCTTCACCCGCTGGGCAACTGCTTTAATTCTTTCAACTGATCCAACCGAAGTACCACCATACTTTTGGATAATTAGCATTATCTAGCCTCAGATAAAGTATTAATTTTAAATTGAAGTTAATTAAAAATTAAATAGTGATCATTTTTGTTGCTTTAGCAATGGCTAATCGAAGGATTTAATCTGAAAATAGGATTAAGATAAACAAGTAACAGGAAACTTCTGGGGAACAGTATGAAAGAGCGATTGAGCCCTATAATACCACGGAATTTCGATGACCCTTCCCTGTTCCCTGTTCCCTGTTCCCTAAAAACCCAGAACTTTGTACCTCACTAAATTGCAAACCGCCGTATTACATCTCAAGCAGCGCTATATCATTCTCTTTGTTGAGCTGAATCAACTCAGCTACACCATCCCATAGAGCATAGCGTGCTTTGAGAGCATTCTCAGCAGAATTGAAAGCTTGCTCCCATTTCACAGGATCATCACCACAAAGATTTTTTAAGAGTTTTTTACCCATCGGAACATGCTGATCCTCATCCAGAAAATTATGCCTGTCTAGATAGAGACGCAAAGAATCCCAAGTAAATCCATAGAGACTATCTAAAGTAGCAATAACCTGTCTGAACATAGCAGGAATGATATCTTCTCGACCTAGTAGAAAAGCGGCAGCTACTTCATGGGTTGACTTAGTCGTAGTTTCCAACGTGAATTTAACAAACGTTTTGGTTAATTCAGGTATCGAAATAGAAGCTAGAGTTTGGTTAGCTGGAATACCTTTTCTAAGAGAAGAGATAAACGTTTTAATTGGATTAGTATCAGCACCTATCTCTGTCATAGCCACCAGATAGAGATCATAGTGACTGATGTAATTTCCTGGTGAGACTTCATCAGTCTCTTCAGCTAAAACAATCTCATTCACCATCCTGGCAGAATTAATATCTGTTGGTGGCACCCAAGGTACATCCAAGCAAGTGACTCGGTGTTGAAGAGTCTTAATCAGAGACATAAAATCCCAAACAGCAAACACGTGAGACTCCATAAATATCTGTAGAGATACCAAGTCATTTAACTGTTGGTAAAGGGGGTGGTTTATCAGAGCCATACGGCTTGGTTTAAGTTGTTCTTCCAGCTGAGTGTAATAGTCGAAACTCTTATAATTTTGCATTTCGATAATCTTCATGATTTGTCTCCTTAATAACCTATAGAGTTGTTTAATTTTGTGAGGCACAAAGTCCTCGGTTTTAGGGAACAGGAAACAGGGAGGTGTATCTCACTTTTGTAAATTTTGCGTAGGGTGCGTTAGGGGTGGGCTCGCCCTGATTTTCTGCCTCTTCGCCACCATTGAAATAGCCCACCCCGTAACGCACCACCGAGTCAAACAGCTTTTAGGAGATGCACCCGAACAGGGAAGATAGAAGAGGGAATAGCAAGGAAATTGCATCAAGACAGGAAAAAAATTCTGTGTACCTCTCAGATAGGGCTCTTTAATGAATTGTGATAATTTTGTTCCCTAATCCCTACTCCCTACTCCCTACTCCCTATTCCCTTTCCTAGATAATACCGACATAATTTCTGGCAAAATCCCTAGCAAATGTCACCGATGTAGACAATTGCTTCAATTTCGATTCACTCAACTTATTGAAGAAACGGACATTGTCTACATCCTTCTCTTCAGACTTATGGAGCATATGCAACATCGAACAAGAGAATTCTTGAGCACGCCAAATATAGGGCAAACGAACTTCCGAGTAGCGTTTTAGGTAAGACATATCCCGTTTTTCCTGGTAGTAACTTACCAATACTTCTCCGAGAACACCCGCATCCTGTACCGCCAGATTTAAACCTTTCCCACCGCAAGGTGTAATAATGTGACCCGCATCACCAGCTATCAACAACCGTTGGTACTGTAACGGTTCCATAACATAACTGCGCATGGATAAAATCCGCTTGTCAAAGATTTCCCCTTCTTTCAACCTCCATTCTTTTTTCGCCAGACGCTTTGCCAAGGTACTCCAGATCCGTTGATCAGGCCAATTTTTAAGCTCATCATCAAGTGAAACTTGTAAGTAATAACGAGAAATCTTGGCATTGCGCGGCATGTGAGCTCCAAAGCCATCATGATCCAAGCCATAGATGACATGTTTTGCAGAAGGTGGTGCGTAAGCTAAAATTGCCAGCCAGCCGTAGGGATGCTGTTTTGTGTAGATGTCTACCGCTCCGTCTGGAATTGATTGGCGCGAGAGTCCATGATACCCATCACACCCTGCTACAAAATCAGCATGAATCGTGATCGTGGTGTCACCATCCTTGTCGTAACACTCAACAATGACGCCGTCATCGGTTTGAGTAATTTTTTTCCCCTCATGGCGTAACAGTAACTTACCACCTGCATCCAGATATCTTTGGATCAGATCGTCATTGAGATCGCTTTGGGGATAAATGTAATGGACATCCCCATCAGCTAACTTTCCGTAATCAAAGACAACGCTGTAATCAGGGTAACGAAATTCACAGGTATCATGGGTATACCCCTTTTGGAAAATTGTATCCGCTAGACCATGTTTTTTGAGTAGGTCAACTGTCGTGCTTTCCAGGACACCTGCACGCGCCCTCGTATATATTTCCTCGCGGTTGTATCTATCCGCAATGATACAATCAATCCCATTTTGTAGCAGGATATTACCAACTACAATGCCAGCTGGACCTGAACCTAAAATACAAACTGATGTTTTCAATGCTGTACTATTAGTCATGGTTTAAGCTACCTCTTTAGTTAGATTTGAATAAAAGGAAAGCAAATTTTATTAACAAACACCTTCTGTAAGCAGTCAGCGGTAAGCAGTCAGCGGTCAGCATTCAGCAGTCAGCGGTCAGCTTAAAATAAACTTCTTTGGCCATAGGCTGATAGCTGATAGCTGATAGCTGATAGCTGATAGCTGATAGCTGATAGCTGATAGCTGATAGCTGATAGCTGATAGCTGATAGCTGATAGCTGATAGCTAATAGCTGATAGCTGATAGCTGATAGCTGATAGCTGATAGCTGATAGCTAATAGCTGATAGCTGATAGCTTACGACCCTCTAATAAATACCTGGAATCATTTTTGTAGTAATAGCAATACGATTCCAACCATTGATCGTGACAATAGCCATCAAAAGTTTAGCTATTTCAGTTTCTGAAAAATAGCGACTTACCTCTTCATAAACTGAATTCGGTACCTGATTCTCTGAAATCAGCGTCACTGCTTCAGTTAGCTCTAATACAGCTCGCTCTTCTGGGCTAAAAAATGGCGTTTATTGCCAAGCATTTAGGGCATATATCCGTTGTTCTGTTTCTCCATTAATTCTGGCTTCTTTTGTATGCATATCGATACAAAAAGCACATTTATTGATTTGAGAAGCACGAATTTTTATCAACTTAATTAGTGTTTTTTCTAAGCCACTTTTATTCACATAGTTTTCCAAGGAGTTCATGGCTAGATAAGCTGCTGGTTCAACTTTCTTTAGTTCCAATCTTGTTTCCATTTCCATACCTCAATTGGTTGGTGAAATTACAAAAATATTTGACCTTTGACGTGATTACCACGTTCCTACTGCTTTCTCAAGCTCAGCACGGGCATTGGCCAAAGATTGCTGACGGGCTTCTTCCCCTAAATCTAGTTTCTCGGCATGAATAAAGGTGATATCTGTAATGCCAATCACTCCAAATATAGCCCGTAAAAAAGGTTCATGATAATCGTAATCAGCACTAGGGGTTCCTGGAGAAAAACTACCGCCACGAGCTGTAAAAATTAGCATTTTCTTTCCCTTAGGAACTAAGCCCCGATATTGACCAGGTTCGTCAAAGGTAAAGGTGCGATTAAATCGAACAATTTGATCGATATATGCTTTGAAGGTAGATGGAACATTGAAGTTGTACATGGGAATGCCGAAAACATAGCGATCGGCTGCTAGCAATTCATCCACCAAAGTATCTGATACTTTAATTGTCTCTACTAATTCAGGGGTGCGTTTTTCGGGAGGACAAAATGCTGCAGCAATCCACTTTTCATCAACATGGGGGACAGGATTATGACCTAAATCTCGATAGCTGACAGTGTCGTCTGGATAGAAAGACTTCCAAGTTTGAATAAACCGATTAGACAATTGCCGCGAAATAGAGCGATCGCCACGGGGACTAGCATCAATGTGAAGAATATGGGTCATAATTAAGTTGAAGGTTGTTTGCCTGTTTGGTTGTTTGGTTGTTTGGTTGGAGCTTGAAGGTTGAAGGTTGTTTGGTTGAAAGTTGAAAGTTGAAAGTTGAAAGTTGAACGCGAACGCGTGGCCTTTTGGCCAAGGTTTAAGGTGGTTTGGTGGTTTGGTGGTTTGGTTGAACGCGAACGCGTGGCCTTTTGGCCAAGGTTGTTTGCCTTTGGCGTTCGGTGAAGGGTAGGTTGAAGGTTGAACGCGAACGCGTGGCCTTTTGGCCAAGGTTCAGAATATAACCTTTAACCTGGTAACCTGTAACCTTGACCTTTCGGTCACGCTACGCGAACAACCTGATAACCAGCTAACCTTCAACCTGCTAACCTGCTAACCTTCAACCAGCTAACCTTCAACCAGCTAACCTTGACCTTTCGGTCACGCTACGCGAACAACCTGCTAACCTGCTAACCTGTAACCGCGTCACCTGTAATTGGATTATTTTATGCCTACTGCCATTGAGTAAGCTCCTACAAGAGGTTTAGTGTAAGTGTCTTTGAATCCTACTTTGTCCATCCAAGCACAGCAGTCTGCTCCTGTGTAGTCGAAACCCCCAAAGGTCTCGATCAGCATATTTAGGCTCATCAGTAACCCAAACTTGTTCTGGCAGCGCTGATCGTCAATTAGTGCGTCGTAGACAATCAATGCCCCACCGGTCGGGAGTGCTTCGTAGGCTTTGGTAATTAACAGGTGCTTTTGTTCTAGATTCCAGTCATGCAGGATTTGTCCCATCACCAAAACATCAGCACTAGGCAGCATATCCTGGAAAAAGTCACCACCATGGAAGTGTAATCGCTGGCTAAGTCCTCTCGAAGCAACATATTCCTCGTAAATTGGGCGAACCACTGGCAAGTCGAACCCACCTCCTTGTAAATGGTCGTGACTTAGGGCAACGGTTACTGGTAACTGCCCTTGAGCGGTACCGATATCGATAAAGGTCTGGAACTTCTCCCATGGAAATTTTTCAGCGATCGCCTTAGCTACTCCCATACTGACTCCAGACATCGCTTCCAGAAAGAGTTTTAGGCGGGCAGGGTCCTGGTAAAGAGTCCCGAAGAAATCTTCTCCATTTTTGGCTTCATTCTGGGGTTGACCGCTCCGTAACCCTTCTGTTAATGAACCCCAAAATCGATAGAGACGGGTGTTGTACATCTCTAGGTAACCACCGATATAGGAAGGCTTGGAGCGGTCAAGAAACAAATCACTTTCAGGAGTGTTACTGTAACCGTTATCAGAGCATTCTAACACTTTTAAGGCAACTAGTGCATCCAAAAAATCTCGCGCGCTACGGGGATGAAGTCCTAGTTTTGCAGTCAATTCAGCAGCAGTCATAGAACTCTGAGCCAGTTCAGTAAATACTCCCAGTTCCACTGCACTTAAGAATGTCTTAGATGCTGAAAAAGCAAACCCCAATTCCAGTAGTTTATCCGGTACCAGCTGTTTAGTAACCGCTTGCATTGACTAGTCTCCTTCTAGTTTTATTTAGTAAAAAATGTTGAGTTAGTTATAAACAATCTAAGACCTAACTGGAACTTTGTTTTGCTGTGCATAAGCAAAATCATGAAGCCCTTTACCCTCTAAGTTATGCTCAGCACAAATTAGGATATCCTGATATTGTTCGCGAAGCTTCCTTTTGAGGACTTTTCCTGTTGAACCTACAGGAAGATTACTGACGATTTGTAAAAAAGACAAGGGTTCAAACTTGTTATCCACTAGCTGCTTATTGATAGCAGTAATCAGAGCTGATGCTATAATATTTCCTGGCGCTTTAAGCTTGATAAAAGCAACCAATCCATCGAAGCCTTTTTCCTTAGGTACACCAATTATTGTACAATCAGCAACAGCTGAGTTGTTCTTCAAAATTAATTCCTCGATGGGTAAGGTATTGACTAAGCCACTAGCGCACTTAATAGCATCAACCGCACGATCCACGTGAAAAAATTTATTCTCCTGATCATAATAAGCCAAATCCCCACTAATCCAGTACCCTTGTTTATAACTTTTGAGGGTGCGGTTAGAATCATTCCAATAGCCTGGTGTAATAGTTGGAGATTTAATACCCAGGAAACCTACCTGATAGGGTGGCAGTAGATTTCCCTCCTCATCTAATACTACAGCTTTTACAAAACTGCGTGGCTTACCCATATATCGATTATACAAGCTTGTCTGGCGACTAGAGACTTTATTAAACAAAGCCATGCCGAGTTCTGAAGCACCTAGACCATCAATAAAGACTGATTTAGAATTCCCAGCATTTACCAGAGTCCTGATATGAGCTTCATGGGCAGCATCGCCCGTATTAATCCACATTTTTACAGAACTCAATTGGTCTTTTTCTAAAGCCTGGGAAGCCATGTCGGCATAGGTTTGTGGAAAAGCTGCTACTATAGTCGCTTTAAGTTCTTTAGCTTGAGTAATAGCATTATTTCCAGATAAATCTGACAAAACCATAGTGGGTAACCCCAGTAATGTTACTGTCATAAAGTAGCTAATTCCAGCCGAATGTGAACTAGGTAAGGCAAACAAAAACTTATCGGATTGACTAGCTGGAAAATTTAGCAGCCGAATGCGTTTGCCAAAGAAAAACTGTTGATGCCCAAATATTACTGGCTTAGGCTTTCCAGTAGTACCAGAGGAATGACAGATCATAATTGGATGAGAATCTGTAGGAGAATATGGATACCACTGGGGAAGCTGTATCTCTGAGCTCTGAACAGCTGTATTGTTGATATCTGTGGCAATAAACTTTAATAAGTCATTAGTTTTGAGGTAGCCACTAATAGTATCCAGGTGCTTCTGATCAGAATATAAACCAATGGCACCAACACGACTGATAAAGTCAGCAGCAATATCAGCATCCATACGACCGTTTACCAAAACTGGAATAGCACCGAGGTTGTTTAGTGCTAAGTAATGGATAAAGTAACCGATTCCATCGTCTAAATAGATAGCAACAGGATCATTCTCACGAACGCCAGATTTCCTGTACCAAGAGGCATAGTTATCAACAACATCTTTTAAGGAAGATAAACTAAAACTGTTGATGGTCTCTCCTGTGAATGTTTTAAAAGGTTTTTCTAAAAACAAAAAATCATTGTTTTGATAAGGGTTATTAGTAACAGAGTACTGGATAAAGTTACCACATCCA
>NZ_JAAHIE010001039.1:0-1879 GCF_010671945.1 Moorena sp. SIO4E2 | reverse complement strand
ATCAATTGAAGAATTAGAATGTTTGTTAAATCATCTTTTAAATGAAGGAGGGTTAATTATAAAATGGGTACGAAAAATAAAAAACAAAGGCAATGCTGTTATCACAGTTTAAATGCGCAACAGCTTAATTGTGCGGTTATTACCCAAAATGCAACGAGTGGTTGTTGCTCGCTTCCGTAACCGCTCTGATGCAGAGGGTCACTTGCGCAGTCTCCGACAGCTGATGCCTGATGTCAAATTTGTGATTATTTTTGATACTGGGGAGGAATTAGATCAGAAGTAAATAAATAACTGGTTCTTTGTGGACGGTTGACGGTTGTTTGTGGATAGTAAACAGTTAACGGTCAACCGTCAACTCAGCAAGAAAAACGTTATCAAAGTTGACACTTGCTTGACCGCTTTTTTCTCTGATGAAAAAAAACTATAGTTATTAGGTCGGTCAAATCTCCAATTCTCTACACACTAAAGAATAAACTCATGAAACATTTCTTCGCATCTACAACCTTAGTGACAGGATTGGCATTACTGCCATCCTTCGCTATTACACCAGCCAGTGCCTATACCCTGTTTCAAGCAACATTGGACAGTGCTCAGGAAGTCGCTCCTGGAGGAGTTACCCAATCCCCAGCAACTGGCTCTGCTAGCTTAAAACTCAATGATGCTGGTACGGAACTGAGTTACAGTATTAACGTTGTTGGTGTTGACTTTAGCCAGCTAGCGGATGTAGCAAGTCCTGCAAATGCTCTAGATGTTGCTACCTTGCTCCATTTTCACCAAGCTCCCCGTGGGGAAAATGGTCCGGTAGTCTTTGGTATTTTTGGCCCGGATCAGGATAATGATGACCGCACGGTTACCTCTAACTCGGATGGCTCAACTACTATCTCAGGAATTTGGGATCTTGATGATCCTGCCAGTACTTCCTTGAGTGAGATTGCTCCTGGACTGCTGGCTACTGCTCCTGGTGCAGATACGGATCTCTATTTCAATCTTCACTCAGAAAATGACCCAGCAGGGATAATTAGAGGACAAATCATTGCTACCCCTGTCTCCGAACCTTTCTCAGTATTAGGTTTACTAGCGGTGGGAGTCATTGGTGCAGGTTCAGCCATCAAAAAAAAGCTAGTAAGCTAGTACTCTGTACTAGTACTCTGTCAATTTAGTTTTTAGGGTTAGGTGTTAGGGGTTAGGTTAATGGTTAATGGTGCTTGGTTAATGGTTAATGGTATTAGAAATACTGTTAGGTTAATAATGTTAGGTTAATAATGTTAGGTTATAGCATTTAATCCCTAATCCCTAATCCCTAATCAGGAAAAGTAAAAGTCTAGTTACCTCGTCAATTTAATCGATGGTTAAAATCATCAGCCGCAAATCCTTAGGTACTCAACCTGTCTATGATATTGGTGTCAAGGACGACCATAACTTTATTTTGGCAAACGGTATGGTTGCTTCCAATTGCTTCAACAAATCTCACTCCACGGCCTATGGCTATGTAACCTATCAAACTGCCTATCTCAAGGCGAATTACCCAGTTGAATATATGGCAGCGTTGCTGACAGCGAGTAGTAACAGCACGGACAAGATACAGAAATATATTGCTACTTGCTCAACCATGGGGATTGAGATTTTGCCACCAGATATCAATCGTTCTGATTTGGATTTTACCCCAATCTCTAATAGTATATTGTTTGGGTTTTCAGCAATCCGGAATTTGGGACACGGAGCAATTAATTGTATTATCAAGGCTCGGGAGAATGGTGGTGAGTTTAAGGCTTTGGCAGATTTATGCGATCGCGTGGATTTGCGCACCCTTAACCGCCGTGGTTTGGAAGCATTGATTTACTGTGGTGCCTTTGATAGCATTCAGCCCAACCGCCAGCAA
>NZ_JAAHIE010001038.1:0-1880 GCF_010671945.1 Moorena sp. SIO4E2 | reverse complement strand
TACAGGTCTATTTACCACCTATGATGGGGCTTCTAAGCATTTAGAAGCGGGAGCGAAGCGGGTGGTAATCTCTGCTCCGACTAAAAACCCTGATTTGGTTCCCACCCTGTTGATGGGTGTCAATCACGATACCTATAACCCAGGTATTGATAGTATCGTTTCCAATGCCAGTTGCACAACTAACTGTCTTGCTCCCATTGCTAAAGTGATTAATGACAATTTTGGGCTAGCGGAAGGGTTAATGACTACCATCCATGCCATGACTGCTACCCAGCCAACGGTAGATGGTCCAATTGACACTCCCCGCCCTATAAGAGCGGGGATTCTTCACTCAACGATCCGACTTGCTCAACCTGGCCGGAACCAAGAAGAGTAGAGGCCAAATCTCCTGAAGCGTTCGGGTCGATAACCCAAGTTCCGACGTGCCCCGTCGTACTTACGGCTCTATTGCGAATGTTGATTGCAGCATTGTGGTCGCGATCAAGTTCGCATCCACATTCACAGACATGAGTCCTAGTGGATAAAGACTTTTTGACTACCTCACCGCAATCAGAGCAGTTTTGACTGGTGTAAGCAGGATTCACCGCAACAGTTATCCTGCTAAACTTAGTACCAAAATGCTCTAACCATTTTCTGAATTGATACCAACCTGCATCATTAATAGACTTAGCTAGACAATGATTTTTAACTAGGTTCTTGACCCTCAAATCTTCATAGGCGACCAAATCGTTAGATCGGATTACGCAACGTGCCAGTCTCTTAGCATGCTCTTCACGTTGCCTACTTATTTTGAGGTGATGCCTATCCAGTCTATTAATGGCTTTCCTGCGATTGGACGAGCCTTTCTTTTTGCGAGATACTCGACGTTGATAAAACTTTAGTCGCTTTTCTCCCTTCCGGTAGAATCGGGGGTTAGGTTCTGAGTGACCATTGGAGTCTGTATAGAACTCTTTAAGTCCTACGTCCAATCCGATCATTTCGCCAGTGTGCTCCACGTCTTCTTTCACGTTGACTGCAACGCAAAATTGAACATAGTACCCATCAGCTCTCTTGACTATCCGAATCCGGTTAATTTGCTTCTTATCAAAGCGCCACAAGTCCCAGGTACCTTTGAGCTTAAGCCTCCCAATCCCTTTTTTATCCGTAAATGTTATTGACTTTTTGTCAGGTGACAGTTTCCATCCCGACTTTTTGTATTCAACAGATCTAGCGCGTTTCTGGAATTTAGGAAAACCCTTTTTGCCTGAGACTTTTTTCTTACAATTATCGTAAAAGCGAACTATCGATGACCATGCTCTCTCAGACGCAGCTTGTCGAGCAGTAGAGTTTAACTCATTCGCAAAAGGGAAATTCTTGGCAAGGATTTTAGAGTATTTACTCAAATCACCTTTTCCAGTCCCTTTATTGTCCATCCATAAACGGATGCAGCTATTTCGGATAAATTTAACTGTCCGAATAGCCTCGTCAATGGCTGAGTATTGGGACTCTTTCCCTTTCGCTTTAAACTCTAAAATAATCACCGAATTTCGACCCTATTTTATATACTTTTATATTAGCAGAGTTGTATAAAACTGTAAAGTAATAGTCCAAGAAAAAAGCCGTCCTAGAAGGACGGGGCTTTAGACCCAAAATTTTTGGTAAAGCAGATGCGATTGACCGTAGGTCACGCGGGGCGCGATTGGCCTACGGCCACGCTACGCGAACGCATCTGCTGACTCCGTTTGAGACTAATGAACTATTGGTGATTAAGTAAAGGAAAATATTTTCCTTGCCGATACTCCCAAGTGATGCCCTCGGGATCCCGAGAGCGACTCCACTGGCTGAAGTTTGGGTCAGTGCGCATCCTCTTGAGTAACCTGTCCCCACAACGGAAGCGATCA
>NZ_JAAHIE010001037.1:0-1883 GCF_010671945.1 Moorena sp. SIO4E2 | reverse complement strand
AACGTTCGAGAAACTGCTGCTTGGCAGAGGTAAACATATCGAGGCTGTGGGTGATGGCATCTGACTCAATGTATTCGAGGAGACGCTTTTTGAGCTTGGGGTTATTATGTCCGTAGTTGAGGGCACCGGCACCTGCCAAGAAATCTATATAAGTACGCCCACTCTCATCTATCAAGGTATCTCCCACTGCCTTGGTAAAGACTGTTGGGAACAATCGACAGTAGCTTCGGACTTCTGACTCAAGCTTGGTGAAAATGTTCATATGCTAAACCTGCCTATTGTTAGTATTTTCAAGTAGGTGAGACAATTGTGTGTGGTGTACAAAACGCGAAGCTATTCCATTTGCTTCACTTTACTTTACGAACACCGAAACCTAGAAAAATATATACTATTTAGGGTGACTATAGCAATCCTAGATCATTTGTGAAAACCAAAATTATCCTTAAAAATCTTATAAGGCACAACAACTGGTATACCCTGATCAAAGAGCCAGTTTAACAATTAAAATAGGATTGCTATAGTCTAAATTTTTTTGATCAGTATCAGAAACCAACAAGAGCGTGGAATTAACTGGGATTAACTATGCAAAAAAGTAGATTTACCGAAGCTCAGACCGAGGCATTGTTTGATGATCGCGAACGAGACCAACGTTTCCGCAGTTTCTGGGATCCAGAAGGCAGTCTCCACTGGGGTTACTTCGAAAACTTAGCCAAGGCTCGGCCTGAGGACTTTGTGCCAGCCTGCAAGCGCTGGGATGAATATATGCTGGCACAGAGCGGTATTACTGCTGACTCCCGGGTACTAGAAGTTGCTTGTGGAAATGGCAACGCTGCCGTTTGGCTGGCTCAGCAAACGGGATGTGAGGTAGTAGGAATCGATATCAGTAGCAGTTATATCGAGAATGCTCGAGCGAAGGCTAGTAATTTTCCCTCTCTGCGGGTGAGCTTCCAAAAGGAATCAGCCCTTAACCTACCTTTTCCAGATGGCTCCTTTACCCATGCCTGGAGTCAAGGCGCTCTTTATCACATCCACGAGCGCGAAAAGGCTCTGGCGGAAGTTTATCGTGTCCTAGGAGCAGGAGGCATCTTCCTGTTTGATGACTTGGTAACGCCAGTACAGGAAATCAGCGAAACAGCCCGTAAGTATGTCTACGACAGACAGAGGGTTGATCCGACATATAGTCCCGAAGTCTACACAGAAAAACTCACTCAGATCGGATTTAACGTGTTGCAGGTCAAGGAAATGAGCGAACACCTGAAAAAGAGTTACGAATTGGTGTCCGAGCTGGCTCGGGAGGCTTATCCGGATTTGAGCGTTGCTTTTGATAAAACCCAGGAGGCGATTACTGCTCGTGAGTTAGGCTGGTGCTTCTACCTCTGTGACAAGGTTAGCGATCACTAATCCGTGGCAAGTTAAGACAGCTACGCCATAGGTTGAGTGTAGATTCAGTGGATGCGATTGACCTTGGCCAAAAGGCCACGCTACGGGAATGGTCACGCGGGGCGCGATGCTCGGTACGAGCCGCTACGCGAACGCATCTACGGGCTGGGCTATACACCCAATCACTCCTCAGCAGTTTTGCCTAAAAACCTTAAATTTTACCCCTAACCAGCGCAACCGGCTACAATAACAAGTGTTGAGATTTGTGTAGTCGTGACCGGCATAGGGAAAGCTTATGGCTGCCGCTGTATTAATCCAGAACCTCCAAAAACGCTATGGAGATGTCCACGCCGTCAAAGACATCTCCTTACAAGTCGAACCGGGTCAAATTTTTGGCTTACTCGGTCCTAATGGTGCCGGTAAAACCACCACCATTCGTTGCCTATGCACTCTCACGGCACCGGACGCTGGAAAAATTGAGGTATCTGGCATTTCAGTACTAC
>NZ_JAAHIE010001036.1:0-1884 GCF_010671945.1 Moorena sp. SIO4E2 | reverse complement strand
GTCCCCCACTATACACGGAGTGTTAGTGGTGGGATACATGGACTCCCCCAGCCAGACAGATAGAGAGGGTTCGACGCCCTCTCTATCTGTATTTACCATTGTCTTTTTCTGTGGTAAAATAAGATTATGTTAATGATGAACTATACATACAGGATTTACCCGAGCCAAGATCAACAACAGATCATCAAGGAATGGCTTGAGACTTGTAGACGAGTCTATAACTACTCATTAAGAGAGTTAAAAGACTGGATTGCAAGTCGTAAATGTCCTTAGGTGCGCTTTCCGTTGGCGAATTAAATTCGCCACGGGTCGCACCTGTGGATAGGTGTTCTTTGCAGAGTGAGTACATAATCCCTGCCGATACACCATTCCCCAGTTACCATCGTCAGCAAAACAATCTACCCAAAGCCAAGAAAACTAATCCGTTTATGTCAAGGGTGCATTCCCAGGTGTTACAGACAACCGTTAGAAGGTTGCATGACTCATGGGAAGCAATGAGTAAGCGAGGATTTGGTTTTCCAAGATTTAAGAAAAAGGGTCAATACAAGTCGTTTTTATTTCCGCAATTCAAGTCAAATCCAGTAGAACACGAACATATCAAGCTTCCTAAAATTGGCCTAGTTCCTATTCGGCTCCATCGAGAAATTCCTGTTGGATTCCAAGTCAAACAGGTCAGAGTTCTGGCTAAGGCTAGACAAACAGAATGGTATGTTGTGATATCAATTGCAATGGAAGTTGATATCCCAGATCATCCTGCCGTTGGTCGGGCAATAGGGATAGACCTTGGGTTAGAAAAGTTTCTGACAACTTCAGATGGTTTCACAGTTGAGCGTCCTAAGTTTTTCAAGCAACTGCAAGGTAAGCTGAAATTGCTACAACGTAGAGCAGCTAAAAAACAGAAGCGTTCTAACAACTGGGAAAAAGCACAACTGAAGGTGGCCAGATTGCATCACAAGATTGCCAACACTCGTAAAGACTTCCATCTGAAAACAGCACATTTGCTCTGTGACCAGGCTCAGACAATCTTTGCGGAAGATCTCAACACAATAGGACTCAATCAAGGAATGCTAAGGAAAGACTGCATTGATGCATCTTTTGGTCAATTCTTAGATCTCCTCAAATGGGTAGCTTTCAAACGTGGGTGTTACTTTCAGCGAGTAGACCCCCGTCGGACCAGTCAGACTTGCCCTGAGTGTCAGGCCACAGTGAAGAAAGATTTGAGGGTTAGAGAACATAAATGCAAGACATGCGGCTACACGACACATAGAGATCATGCAGCCGCTCAGATGGTGAGATGGCGAGGATTAGAATTAGTACCCGTGGACAATTCGGGAAATGGAAACAGCCTGTCAAGTAGTCGATCTGTCGGGGGAGAAATCCTAGATAAGTGGCTTTGGGCAGGAATACCTATTTGTGAGAATGGGAAGCCTACACTATACGCGAAGCGTATAGTGTAGGAGGATGTCACTCCCTATAGCTTTGATGAAGCGCTGCTGCTGTGCCAGGTTTCAGAAGACCAGTGGGTATCCTGGATTCCTGATCATGGTGAAGCAACGCTGCATATCAGTCAATTTTTCTGAGAAATATGACCCTTGGAGGCAAAAGGCTTGCAGGCACAATAATCGATTAGCCACCGCTAACAGGAGGAATCAGAACCACTTCATCCCCATCTTGCAAGGGGGTATCGGGGGGAACAAATTGTAGATTGATGCCAAAGCGGGTCACTTCACGCCATTGCTCCAGCTCTGGGTGTTCACTCAGTAAACGGTCTAACACCGCTGATACTGATGTTTGAGGGGGAAATCCCAACTGGAGTTCTGGCAAGCCATAGGTTTCTTGATAGGCAGCAAAAAGCTTGACTGTAACGGTAATTGATGGTTCAGA